>CAZKUR010000089.1:0-16012 GCA_964556005.1 uncultured Ignavibacteriaceae bacterium
GAAATATTAGCGAATGATAATATGTATTATGGCGAAATTCCAAATTATGAGGGAGTATACACAAATGCAGAAAATATTAAAGCAGGCAAAAATCGATACTAAAAATTGGGAAGAACTTTGATAACCTGTTATTTAAGTTAAGGTTTTTTATTCAGCCTTACTCAACATCTGATATACATTAAAAGCTTTCTCATCAAAACAAACAAAAACCACTTTTTCAATTTGAGTATTCTTTTCTAAAAATTTCTTTGTTTCATTTATTGCTATTTTAGTTGCTCTCTCCAAAGGGAAATGATAGACACCTGTACTTATTGCAGGGAATGCAATTGTTTTGATATTGTTTTCAACAGCAAGCTTTAAAGAATTACGATAGCAATTTGAAAGCAATTCATCTTCATTATGATTGCCGCCATTCCACACAGGACCTACAGTTGAAATTACAAACTTGACAGGCAGTTTGAATCCGGGAGAAATTCTTGCTTCGCCTGTAGGACAACCTCCAAGCTTTTTATTATATTCATAGAGTTCAAAACCTGCCGCACGGTGAATTGCACCATCCACTCCGCTGCCGCCAAGCAGAGAATTGTTTGCTGCATTTACTATTGCATCGACTTTCTGTTTTGTAATGTCGCCTCTTTCTAATTTGATCCTCTCATTTATATTCATACTATCTAGCTCTTATTTACTTATTAAAAATGAAGATTAAAACAACACCTATCCTTTTTTACCACAGAGTCAGCAGAGAAGCCGCAGAGTAAGCGGAGTTAATTGCTCTGCTTTCTCTGTGTTTACTCTGTTCTCTCAGCGGTAATTTATACTCCAATATACTCGTCATAATATTTATTTATTATCGTCCTTATTACATCTTTCCATAAAAATAACACTGAAATTATTTAGCAATCCTATTTTGGTGTTTGACAAAATAATAAAACTTAACTACAATCTTTTTTTTACCTCAGAGCTACCAGAGAAGCCGCAGAGGTAACAGAGTTAAATCTTCTTGTATTTATCTGTGTTTTCTCTGCGGTAAAACAAACCAATAATCATTCATTATAATATTTATTGAGCCAATAAACTCAAACACCCATTTCTTCTTTTACTTCTTTAAACTTTGAAATTGCAAAATCCAGGTCTTCTTTTGAATGTGCTGCAGAAATTTGAACTCTAATTCTTGCAGTTCCTTTAGGCACGACAGGGTAAAAGAAACCAATTACATAGACTCCTTTATCCAATAATTTTGCAGCCATCTTTTGTGCAAGCACTGCATCGCCTAACATGATCGGCACGATGGGATGAACTCCTGGTTTTATATTGAATCCTGCTTTGGTGATCCCTTCTCTAAAATATTTTGTGTTTTCTTCAAGCTTATCCCGCAAATCTGTTGTTGAGCTTAACATATCTAATACTTTCAACGATGCCGAAATAATTGACGGTGCAACAGTGTTTGAAAAAAGATAAGGACGCGATCTCTGCCTAAGCAAATCAACTATTTCTTTTCTCCCGCTTGTGTAACCTCCGCTCGCACCTCCGAGCGCTTTCCCAAGTGTTCCGGTTATAATATCAACTCTTCCCAAAACTCCGCAATGTTCAGGCGTTCCTTTTCCGTGCTTTCCCATGAACCCTACTGCGTGTGAATCGTCAACCATCGTCATTGCGCCGTATTTATCGGCAAGGTCGCAGATACCTTTCAAATTTGCTACGAAGCCGTCCATTGAAAATACGCCATCGGTTGCGATAATTATATTCCTTATTTTATTTGCTTTTGCTTCTTTTAATTTTTCCTCGAGATCATTCATGTCGCTGTTTTTGTAACGGTAACGCTGCGCTTTACAAAGTCTTACTCCGTCGATAATACTTGCATGATTTAATTCGTCGCTTATGACTGCATCTTCTTCACCTAAAAGTGTTTCGAACAATCCTCCGTTTGCATCGAAACATGAAGTATAAAGAATCGTATCTTCAGTTTCGAGAAAATCGGAAATTTTCTTTTCGAGTTGTTTATGAATATCCTGTGTTCCGCAAATAAACCGGACTGAAGAAAGTCCATATCCCCACATATCATAACTTTTTTTAGCGGCTTCAATAATTTCAGGATTGTTGGCTAATCCGAGATAATTATTCGCACACATATTCAAAACTTTTTGTCCGCCTTTTACTGTTATATTTGCTCGCTGTGGGCTCGTAATAATTCGTTCGGATTTATATAAGCCTTCCTCCTCAATTCCTTTAAGAATATCACTGTAATATTTTTTTGTTGATTCAACCATTTTAATAATTCCTCCGTTTTTTGATTAAATTCTATTTCAGATACCTGATACCGGATTCAAGATGCCGGATAATAATGTATTATTTTACACTTATGTGTTGTTCTTCAATTGATTGTAAAAACTTTATTAATTTTTTATCTAAAAGATTTAGTCTTTCTGATAATGAATTAAAAATATCTTCATTTGTTAAAGATTCCGCTTCAAATAATATTTCAAGATGATCGATTGTTTCGTCAGTAGATGCAATTGAATAAGTAATAAATCTAATGAATTCATTTTTATATCATCGCCTACCATATCCTTCAACAATATTTGAACGAATTGATTTTGATGATCTTCGAATTTGACTGCCTTCTTCATACATTTCAAAATTAGGAAGTGATAGTGTCATCTTATAAATTTCTATTGTTAACTCTCTTGCGAGCTTCCAAACTTCTAAATCTTTATAGTTCATATTTCCTCCAAAAAATTTAAAAAAAATATAAATTAATTTAAAAATCTCATATCCGGTTATTTAATATCCGGAATTATATATCTGGTATCCAGTTTCGAGTTCTGTTATTCCCAATCCAGAATGACCTTACCCGAATTGCCCGATCTCATCACATCAAAACCTTTTTGAAAATCATCAATTTTAAAACGGTGAGTTATTACAGGGCTTATATCCAGACCCGATTGAACCATCGTCTGCATCTTGTACCATGTTTCAAACATTTTGCGGCCGTAAATTCCTCTTAGCGTAAGCCCGTTGAAGATTACTTCCTCCCAGTTGATTGATCCGTTTGCAGGCTGCAAGCCGAGCAAAGCAATATTACCGCCATGAAACATTACATCAACCATATCATTTAAAGCTTTGGGGCTTCCGGACATTTCAAGCCCGACATCGAATCCTTCTCTCATTCCAAGTTCTTTTACAATATCTGAAAGCTTTTCCTTACTTATATCTACCGCTCTTGTCACTCCTAATTTTTTCGCTAATTCCAGTCTATACGGATTCATATCTGTAATAACTACATAACGTGCACCAGCATGTTTGCATATAGCGGCAGCCATGATGCCAATTGGTCCTGCGCCTGTTATTAATACATCTTCTCCTAATAATTCGAAAGAAAGAGCAGTGTGAGTAGCATTGCCGAAAGGATCGAAAATGGACAAAATATCTGTTGAAATTTTCGGATCACAATGCCAAACATTTGTAACCGGGATAGATAAATATTCGGCAAAACTTCCCGGCCTGTTCACGCCGACACCTTTTGTGTTCGGGCAAAGGTGTCTTCTTCCTGCACGGCAGTTCCTGCAATGCCCGCATACAATATGTCCCTCCCCGCTTACAAGTTCGCCTATTTTAACATCTTGAACATTACTGCCTATCGCTTCGATTGTTCCGACATATTCGTGGCCAACAACCATTGGGACAGGGATTGTTTTTTTTGCCCAATCATCCCAGTTATAAATGTGTACATCAGTTCCGCAAATTGAAGTTTTCTTTATTTTAATTAATACATCATTTATTCCTATTTCCGGTACGGGAACTTCATCCATCCATATTCCCGGTTCAGCCTTCTTTTTAACTAAAGCTTTCATTGTTTTTGCCATAATTTAACCTTTTAGGAAATTTTATTTTAATTGTTATCACTTTATAGAAAGGTAAAAATTGTTTGTTTTTCATATTCAAACTTAGAGATTGAACCGTTAAAGGACAACAAAAAATTTTATCGTAATTGAATGATTTTTTGTTTTATTTGGTTTATCACTAATTGAACTTCACAAAGGTAAGTTGCAAATTATTCACGGCAGTTGAAAAATGCAGATAGGACTAAAATAATAAAATCATTTAATAGCTCAAGTCTAAATTATGCTGTTTACGTATTCGTTGACATTGCAGAATCAATCTCGCATTTCATTTTGATTAGTTTTTTCAATAAGATAATTTCTAATCAATTAGATCGGGATGAGGCTTTTATTTAACATAATAAGAGACTGTGTGATAATAATTTGTTCACACAGTCTCAATAGTACTTGAAAAAACTAAATTTACATTTTTTTCGAATTATTCATCTTCTTCATTTTCTTCATTTCCTTATTATCCGTACTTCCAATCATATTCGGTGGAACGGGATCAGGAACTTTATTCTTTATTGCAGGCAGTGAATGCAAATATTCAAAAATACATGTGAGGTCTTCATTGGACAACTGCCCAATTGCCTGCCAAGGCATCGGGGGTAAAAGTGAACGTCCAACTCCCATATTCTTCCCAGTACGCATCGCTTTAATAAATACTTCAGGTGTCCATGCGCCGGTTCCTGTTTCTTGATCCGGAGTTAGATTTGCCGAAAATGAAATGCCCCACGGCCCAACCCATGCAGTAAAATCTGTTCCGCTTGTTAGTACCCATTTACCCGGCGCAATCATGCTTGTGTCAATTGAAGGAAGCATTTCTCCGGCAGGATGCCCGGATAGCAAACGGGTGGTGTCGGGAACCGGTCCCATTGCAGTCATAATTTTGGGAGAATGACAATCGTTACACCCGCCGATATCAACTAAAAACTTCCCCCTAACAATTTGCTCTTCTTTAGTCATCGGTTTCTTTTCATTGTTTGGATTGCAATGAAATTGCGGAATAATGACTATCAGAAGAAAAATAGAAACCAACAGAAATGAAAATATATTCTTCATTTACCTACCCTACGAAACTTGTTTGATATACAGCTTTAATTAAAAGCCTAGCTGTTCGGCTTACTCATTCTTAGAATGATTACTGATTCGAAAAGAGTTTGAGGAAATTGAATGTTTGTCTGTGTGTGAATCTAAAATTGAAATTCTTAAAAAGCAAGAGGTAAGAAAAATAATTATCGATTTTTTTTGACAATCGCTTAACAGGAATAATTATTTCTTCTAAAAATGGTTATAAAAAAAGCAGGGATGTGTGTTTCCCTGCTGTTCTAAAAAATATTTATTTTAAAAGGAGGAATTCAAATTATCGAGTATAAAGCGAAATCATTTGCATTAAGTGTAATATGCGAGGTTCCCTTCACTTTTTTCAATTTCTCCTCGAACCACTCATCGCTAATTGAGTTTGCTTGAGCAGTAATTCGCAGCCAGTTGATTTCTACGTCCGAAAACATTTTATCTGCAAAAATGAGCTTTAATGCATCCTGGACAAAAGATTCGGCAATTTTTATGTTCGAAAATTTTATCGGGTCGTCCAATAAATATTTATTAGCAAGCAAAGTTTTAAGCGAATCTTCATAAAAATCCGTAGCAAAGCCAAGTTTAACGGCAACTCCGCGAATAATTTTTTTCTCTGTTTCCGTAAGTTGATTATCTTTTTTAGCAGTTATTAAAAGTCCTTTTAAATAATTGCTTTTATCCTGAATAGTGACTTCCATTTAATCTTCCCAAGTTTTGTTTTGGTAAAACTACAAAAAATATATCACTGTACAAAATCTTTTATGTATGAGCGGATTCTAAAAAGGATGAAATTCGAAAATTTAATTTCGATTTCTTAAAAAAATCGAACAAGGTTATTTAGAAATAAAAACTTATAGATCAGGTCATTGAAAATAAAGTTCGTAACTTTATTATTACAGCGCTTCAAAAAAGTAAGCCAAAGTGTAGTTTTATCAAAAATATAGCTGAAAATGTTAATTATAGAGATATAAGCTTTAATTTAAAGGTTGAAACAATATTCTTTTAAAGTTAGCTGATTAATATAGGATTATTTATTGTTTATAATTTTTTAGTCTATTTTTGCTAAAACCTAAAATTTTTGTACGACAAATATGAAAATGATATCATTAATTTCAATTCTATTGGTTATCGCCTTTTGTTCCGGCGAATTAAAATCACAGCAAAACATTTCTGGAAATTGGACGACAAAATTCGAAAAAAGCAATTACCTTGAAACGGAAAGCTATGATGAAACAATAAATTATTTTCGAAGGCTCGCCAAAGCTTCCGAGTACGCAAAACTTTTTTCTTTCGGCATTTCGCCTCAGGGAAGAGATTTATATTGCCTGGCCGTTTCAAAAGATCAAATCTTTACTCCCGGTGAAGCAAAAAAAATTGATAAACCTATTTTATTGATAATCAACGGAATCCATTCAGGCGAGATTGAGGGTAAAGATGCATGCATGCTTTTATTAAGAGAGATGCTTGTGACAAAAGAAAAGGAAAATTTATTAAACAGTGTAACTTTACTTGTTGTACCGATCTTTAATGTCGATGGCCATGAAAGATCCTCGCCGTACAACAGGATAAATCAAAACGGCCCGAAGGAAATGGGTTGGCGTACGACTTCTCAGAATTTAAATCTTAACAGAGACTGGATGAAAGCGGATGCTCCCGAAATGCAGGCAATGTTAAAATTGTTTTCTGCATTGCTTCCCGACTTTGTAATTGATACACATACTACAGACGGAGCCGATTATCAGTATACCATAACCTATGATATGGAGAAATTTAGGAATATTTATACGGGAACAGCAGAATGGACAAAAAATAATTTCATTCCTAATTTAGAAAAAAGCGTGGAAGATGCCGGATTTTTAGCAAGAGGTTATGTTTCACTAAAAAATTGGTCTGCAGGCCTGGACAGCGGAATTGTCGATTGGGCAGCAACTCCAAGATTTTCAAACGGTTACGCCGCAGTTCAAAACAGGCCTTGCTTATTAATTGAAACCCACATGCTGAAGCCATACAAGGAGAGAGTATTTGCTACAAAAGCGATGCTGGAGTCGGTGATTAAGTATCTGAATGAACATCCCGTTGAACTTTTAAATTTAAATGAAGAAGCAGACAGCAATTCCATAAATGAATTTCACTCTGAACAAAAATATTTGCCGGTATCGTTTTTTGCGACGGATAAATATAAGGATACTCCATTTAAAAGAATTCAATATCGAAAAGACTCGAGCTGGGTTTCCGGCGTAAAAAGAATTACTTACACCGGTAAAAAGCAAGATATAAATATTCCTTTTTATTATGATATCCGGGCGAAAGATTCTGTAAATCTTCCTGTTGCATATTTAATTCCAAAAGAGTGGGGGGATTGGGAAAATATTATTGAAAGAATTAAGCTGCATGGAATTAAAGTTGAGGAACTCCAGGAAGATAATCTAATGGAAGTAATACGGTATAAGTTCAAAAATATAAAGTTTGCGGCTTTCCCGTTTGAGGGAAGGCAGCGAGTTGACTGCGACTATGATACTCTTCACCAAACATTAATGATACCGAGAGGCACTTACGTTATAAATACAAATCAAAGAACCATTAGAGTTATTGCAAATCTTTTGGAACCCAAAAGCGAAGACTCGTTTTTGAGATGGGGATTTTTTAATTCGATATTCGAGAGAAAAGAATACTTTGAAAATTATGTGATGGAAAAAATGGCTCTGGAAATGATGAAATCCGATCCGAAACTAAAAGAAGAATTTGAGAAAAAGCTTTCCGGCGATAAAAACTTTAAAAATAATCCCTATGCAAGATTGAACTTTTTCTATGAACACTCCCCGTATTTTGATAAGGGATTAAATCTTTACCCCATAATGAGGGTTGAGTGAATCCTATAAAAGCTAACCAATTTTATTGCAACAATTATATGCCTCAAGTTTACAACAAATTTTTAGCCAAATTATTTGGTAAAAATGACAAAATAAAAAGTTTTAATTCATTAAAAATTTGACGAAATTATTAAATTATTTAGAAGATTAAAAAGTTGGTAAAAACTTTGATTTAAACCATTTTTTGCCGAAAACAATTGCTTAATACGTTTATTTAAGGTATTTTAAAGTGTTTACAAAAAGCATGGATAAATCTTCCGCAAGTCAATTTCGATTATAATAAATCCGAATAGTAAGGAATATTTATTCTGACGAGCAATTTTTCTTTCATTAATTTTTTTAGGAGTGTAAATGAACATTTATGTAGGCAACCTCTCCAAGAGTGCCACTGAAGAAGAGCTAACAAATCTATTTTCCGAATATGGACAGGTTAGTTCTGCCAAAATTATTCGTGATTTATTTTCTCAGGAATCACGGGGATTTGCATTCATCGAAATGCCGGGACTTGCAGAAGCACAAAAAGCAATTGAGGAACTCAACAGCAAAGAATTTAAAGGACAAAACCTTGTTGTTAATGAGGCTCGCCCAAAACGTGACAATAGAAAAAGAAACGACAGCAGATCAGGCGGCGGACAAAAGAGACGAAGGTTTTAAAATCATTTTTCCGGGCCGGCTTCAATTATTTTAGCCGGCCGTTCTAAACTAAGATAATATTTTTATTAAAAAGCCAATATTCCGGGGGCTATATGAGAAGTGTTATGTTAAATGATTTAAATATCCATAAAATCATTTAATAACTTCACTCAATTTTATGTATCTGCCTTGAATTTTATCTAATTTACCTCTAATAATTTTAATATTTATAGAATTATTTTAATTGCCAATCATTAATTGAACTTCTCATTTTTAAATTTTATGTTAATTATTAAAAACAAAAAGGAATTAAAATGTCGGACTTAACCGGGAAAATGATATTAGCAGCTTTTAATGCTATGGTATTTACGATGGAATTTAATTCATCCGACAAAATTCTTATACTAACCGATGAGGGTTCAAAAAATATTGCGGAAAAATTTAAGTCGGCAGCATTTCAAAAAAAATGCGAAGTAACCCAATTTTTTATCAAAGAAAGTGAAAGGCCGCTAAAGGAAATTCCAAGAGAATTGCTGAAACTTTTAACGGACAAGACTATTGTTTTGAATATCATCAGGGCATTCCCGGAAGAAATATCATTCAGAATAAAATGGATTTTTGAAATTGAAAAGAGAAGTAATATAAAATGTGCTCACATGCCCGGTATTACACAAGAGATGATGACGAACGGCCCGATGAACATTGATTATCAACAGATGAGAACGACAGCGATAAATTTGATTGAAAAATTACGAGATGCGGATTATCTTCATATTACAACTAATGAAGGAACCGATTTGAAACTTGGCGTTAATGGCAGAATTTTTACCGATGATACTTATATTCAACCGGGTAAAATCAATAACCTGCCGTGCGGTGAAATTTATTGTGCGCCTGAAGAAACTAAAGCCAACGGAATAGTAATCTTTAATGCAAGCATCGGGGATATTGGATTATTGAAAGAACCTCTTGAGGTAATTTTAAAAGACGGTAAAATAATTGAGCTTAAAAGCAGTAATCAAAATCTTATTGAAAAGATAAGCAAACTTTCGGATGCAGATAAAGAAGCAAGAATAATTGGCGAGCTGGGAATTGGAATAAACCCCGGTGCACGAATTACCGGCAACATGCTTGAAGATGAAAAAGCAATTGAAACCGCCCACATTGCTTTTGGTAATAATGAAGACTTCGGCGGTAATAACAAATCAAAAATTCATCGCGACTTTCTATTCTTCCGCCCGACGATAGAAGTAAATTATACAAACGGCGGGAAACAAATTTTAATGAAGAATGGAAAAATACTCCTACTGTCTTAATAATAAAAAGATTCATCTTTATTACCTCTCTTTTTTAACACCTTCTCATAATTATTAATGTTACCCTATCACATAATAATTCTTCTCCTAAAAAATTCAATTAATTCTATTTCAGATTTATTGTAAATTTGGATAACAGATTATTATGAATTTTAACAGGGAGAAAGAAATGGAATTTAGAACCGAATCAGATAGCATGGGATCCATTAAGGTTCCGGTTGATAAATATTACGGCGCACAAACTGCACGTTCGTTAATGAATTTTAAAATCGGCGGAGAACATTTTCCGCGCGAATTAATAAGAGCGCTTGGAATATTAAAGAAAGCCGCTGCTCTAACAAATAAAGAGCTGGGTTTGCTTCCCGCTGAAAAAGCAGATTTAATAGTAAAAGCTGCCGATGAAGTTATTGAAGGAAAGTTAGATGAACATTTCCCGCTTGTTGTTTGGCAGACCGGCAGCGGTACGCAAACCAACATGAATGCAAACGAAGTTATCTCCAACCGTGCAATTGAATTTGCAGGCGGAACGATGGGAAGCAAAAAGCCAATCCATCCGAATGATGATGTAAACAAAGCTCAGTCATCCAACGACACCTTCCCGACCGCAATGCATATCGCCGCTGTCGAAGAAATTCACAGAAGATTAATTCCGATGATTACTAAACTTCTACAGGCTTTACTGGAAAAATCCGAAGAATTTAAAGATATTATTAAAATCGGCAGAACGCATTTAATGGATGCAGTACCGTTAACTTTAGGACAGGAATTTTCCGGTTATGTGCAGCAATTGGAAAACGGGTTGGAAAGAATAAATGCATGCCTGCCGAGATTATATGAACTTGCTCTTGGCGGAACAGCAGTTGGAACAGGATTAAATACACATCCGGAATTCGCAGTTAAAGCTGCACAAAAGATTGCTGATTTAACAGGCAAACCTTTTACTTCGGCAAGGAATAAGTTCGAATCACTTGCCGCACACGATGCTCTCGTTGAAATAAGCGGAGTACTAAAAACAATCGCAGCATCGCTAATGAAAATTGCCAATGATATTAGATGGCTAGGATCAGGCCCAAGATGCGGACTCGGTGAAATTCATCTTCCTGAAAACGAACCGGGCAGTTCAATTATGCCGGGAAAAGTAAATCCAACTCAAAGCGAAGCTATGACAATGGTCTGTGTCCAGGTATTTGGTAACGATACAACGGTTACCTTTGCCGGTGCAAGCGGAAACTTTGAGTTAAACGTTTTTAAGCCGGTAATTATTTTTAACGTTCTTCAATCTATAAGATTAATTTCCGATGCATGTGAAAGCTTCACCGATAATTGTGTTGTCGGTATTACTGCGAACAAGAACAATATTAAAAAGCATCTTGAAAATTCCTTAATGCTTGTCACTGCATTAAATCCGCATATAGGCTACGACAATGCGGCTAAGGTTGCTAAAAAAGCTTTTGCGGAAAATAAAACCTTAAAAGAGACTGTAGTAGAGCTTGGTTTCTTAACTGCTGAAAAATTCGATGAAGCAGTTAGACCTGAAAAGATGACCGGTCCGGCAGCTAAGTAAGCTGTATAAAATTAAAAGAGATGACATCTTAATTCTAATTATTAAAAAGATGTCATCTCTATTTTTTATTTTATGATCATTCACTTAAGGTAAAGTTTATAAGAGATAATTTATTTTTTATTCTCTCTTGTTCTAACTATTTAACGATGAAATATTTAGAATTAATTCCGGCTAAATATTTACATCAAGTTTTTTATTCTTAACGGCTTCTGTAAGAACTTCATTCAGCTCACCTTCGATTTCCGTAAGCACTACTTCTTTATTATCAATATTAATAATAAACATTTTATGAAGCTTTTCATCATCGCTTTCTTCTGTGAATATCGCGGTTGCCTCATCACCCTCAACAGAACAGACAATTAATTTATATCCGTCCTTTTCCAATTCACTGCTAACAGATTTGAAAGAATGAAAGTCGAATGAAGCATTATAATAAGGATCGTTTCTGTAAACTCCGACCTGAACATGGTTGATATGCCGAAGTACTCTTTCAGGCATATCATCATTAGAATCATTTTTTACAAACCAGCTTGCCGCAGTGATACTGATGGAACCGATAGAAAACTCCACGTCTGCCGGCAGAGTCTTTCCCAGCTTTGTAAATAAATGATCCCTTACTTTCTGAAATTTATGACTGACTCCAAAACAGCCGGTAAATAAAAAACTTGAAATAAAAATAAATATGAAAAACGGTTTAAAATTTTTCATTTTATTTTCCTTTCTTTTTAATTCCGTCAAGTGAAGGAATGTCGAATTTTTTACCAAGTTGACCTATTAATTCAAGATCGATTGGCCCGACGATATTTACAAATGCAGCTTCGCCGTCATGATCCAGATTTGTTACAACTAATCCGTCAATATTATTGTCGTCGGATTTTATGTAGACGTTCACCAATTCTCCATGCTCCCTGCTCCGAACAATTCTATCCCAGCCGTCTGACATAAGTTTACCATCGAGATCTTTTATTTTGTTCGTAATCTGCTGAACATCTTTTTCGTCTGTATGGAATACATTTACTTTTACAAGTTTCAAACCGGAAAGCATTTTTGCAAGATTGGGATTATCACTTTCGGTCATTTTGGAAACCATTTTAAGTATTTTCCCATCCAGATTTACTTCGGTTACATCATTGCCTTTTTCGAAAGAACCGAGATTCCCGAAGTCTACATAACCCGGTTCTTTTGAGAAATTTTCTTTTTGAGCAAAAAGGACTGAACAAAAGAGAATCATAAATAATATTGTTAAAGATTTTATAGGTTTCATTTTATCCTCCGTTTAAAATATTTTTTACTGTATTTAATCCTTTGTTAAAAGGTTTCCCCACTTCATCCGGAAGAATATTGTCTTCCAAATTTTCCCCTGTTTTTTTAAATATGCCGCCGACAAAAACTAAAGTTTGCTTCACCTGTAATTCGGCTTTTTCAACTTCCGCTTTTGAATACTTCTGCTGCGGTTCCGGCTGCCTGAATACCAGAAATAAAAGCGTTGTCATTAAAATTAAAACTGATGCTGCCGCATAAACCGGTTTTGAAAAAATTATAAATTGAATCCTCTCATTCAATGAAGATTTTCTGTTCGCAATTCCGGTTTCCGAGTAAACCTTGTTTATAATTTCTTCCGGACAATTTTCATTTCTTATTGAACTAAGTTGAACAACCGTCTCTTTAAACCCATTTAATATTTTCTTTACGTTCGAATCAATTTTTGAAAGACGATAAATTTCGATCTTATCGGAGAATTTAGCATCTCCGTATGCAACCGAAATGATTTTCTCCAACAATTTATCGTCGATTTCAATCTTCTTTTTCATATGTGTATTCTTTTAACTCTTCCCGTAATTTTTTTCTTGCTCTCATTATATAAACTTTAATGCTGTTGACCGGAACGTTTAACACTTCACTGATTTCCTTGTACTTCATTCCTTCAAAATGATAAAGTAAAAATGGACTCTTCATCGACTCAGGCAGATGGTTTATTGCTTCTTTTAATTTTGAATTAAACACCTTTTCATGCACTAAATTTACCGGGTTATTATTCTCGATTTTATCGGAAAATCTCTCTTCAAAATTCTCATCGATTTCACGGCTGCGCTGATTAAATTTTTTATTCCTTCTTAAATAATCGATGCAAAGATTATGAGTCGTTGTCAACATCCACGCCTTTGCCGATTTAATGTTGAATACATCAATATTTTTCCAGGTTCTTATTAAAACTTCCTGAGTTATATCGTCGGCGTCGAACCTGTTGCCCAGCATATAGAATGAATAATTATAGACCTGGTTTTTATGCTGTTTTACCAGAGACTTAAACTTCAGCTCTTTTAGCATTTGATTATTAAACGAATCATCATATGAAAATGTTACAACATAAAATTAATCTTTAATTTTATCGTTTTTAGTACATTTTCTATCTACGGACAATAAAATTGGTGGAAGGCGAGATATAGAATTGAAAGATTGAAAGATAAAAAGATTGGAAAATTGAATAATTAAAAAATTACGTTGATGTAATTTGATAAGGATATTTTTTAAGATACAAAATTTCTTATCAAACAATTTAGCTTTCTTTAGCTCTTAATTCATTTTTTTATTGAATATAATTTTAACTTTTAACTTCTGTAATTACTACAAATGAAAAGTCTAATTCTGTACCTGTAAAATATTCCAGTTAATATTCGCAAAGCTGTAAATCAATTACGTCTTTGTCGGACTTGCAAAATGTAAAACCTTAGGCTTAACTAAATTTTCCCACTTATTGTACGACATTCTAATTATTTCTTTATGACTGCATGCATTGAAAGCAATCTCCTCATTTTCAGAAAGTGATTTATCAACATAAATCTTCAGTCCGTATAAATTTCCAAACGGCGGCATCGCTCCAGGTTCACAATCTGGAAATTTATCAATAAATTCCTGTTCATAAGCAAGTCTTATTTTTTCCGTTCCAATTTCTTTTTTCAGCATTTGGAGATTGACATGATAAGAAGCAGGTAAAACAACCATAATAAGTTTTCCGTTTAGTTTAAACAAGACCGATTTTGCAAATTCTTTACCCGATACATGAGATTGTGCCGCAACTTCCTGCGCGGTATAGGCAGTGGAATGACTAATGTTTATATATTTTACATTTTTTTTATCCAGCAGTTCCATTAATTTCTTTACCGGCATAATCCCCTCCTTCCAAAGTTTATTTGGTTTATTAAATTATTAGTTACATAATGCTTAATAGATACTATATCTCTTCAGTTAATTCCAGAAATCTTTTATAAGGAATAGCCACTAAACTTTCAGCTTGAAACGCACCGTTTGATAAACCAATCATTGAAACTTTTGCAGCAGATTCTTCATCCGGCGCTTCATAAATATCCAGGAAATCGTATTTACCAAGAAGTGCAAAATGCTCTATAAATTTAACTTCAGGACATTTTTCCTTAACCTGTTCCAGCCATGCTCTTCCGAGCTTTGCCCTGTTTTTCATTTGCCTGGAAAGGTCCGGAGACATTTTAGTAAGTAGTACAAATGTTTTCATTTTTTAGCCCCTTTCAAATGGTTAAAATTATTTTTCCGGACAGGAGAGTTAGGAGAGAATAAATTATTTGACAGTAATATAATCTTTGATTTTGTAAACTTCAAACAATTAATATCGCAACTGTTGCGTCTTTAATATGATTTACATCATTATTACAGATTAATTTCATCTCAATATTTGTTTTGAATAATTTAGAATCTTTTTATTAATGTTCATTTCAACAATTTAATATTTTTTATTTTAGTACCTACAGCATATCTTTAAATAAATTCTTCATCAACTTTTATTTTTATTGTGAGAAAAAATATGAAACTATTTACCATTGCTTTTATAACACTTCTTTTTTCATCTCATTTATTTTCGCAAGGATTACAAAAACAACCTACGAAGATTAATCAAGGGAATAGCGCTTTAACATTTTATTCGATTCAAAAATTATTTAACGATTATTGGAGTTCCAAAGGTCAAAAAAAGGGTAGTAATGTTGATGAGAAGGTGAAGATGGCGGGGCGCCTGGGTGGAGCCTTTATAAACGGTGGGAGTGGTACTGGGAAAATAGGATAAATATTAAAACCGGGGAGTTTCCCAAAACAACTTCGGATATTGAATATAGAAAGAGCTTAGGTAAGCTAAAAAAGTCTACAACACTTAATGAAAACTGGGTTAATCTCGGAACAAATTCTTCTGAAGTTGTCGATAATACTATTAATCTTAATTGGTCAACATCAACCGAAGTTAATAACTACGGACTTCAAGTAGAAAGAACCGCCGTTAATTCCGAAAACTGGGAAAGTCTTGGCTTTGTTAAAGGTCATGGTAATAGTAATTCTCCACAACAATATTCTTTTATAGATAAAGACCTGACCGGAGGCGACAAATTCAGTTATAGATTAAAACAGATTGATAATGACGGTAAGTATACATATTCGGATAAAATAGAAGTTGATTTTACTCCTTCGAATTTTGAATTAGTTCAAAACTATCCTAACCCATTTAATCCTACAACAAAAATAGAATACCGGATTGCGAATGCCGGATTTGTTACATTAAAGGTATATGATGCTTTAGGAAGAGAAGTTGCTGCACTCATAAATGGGAACAAACAGCCTGGTGCTTATAATGTCGATTTCAGCGCAAGCAAA
>CAZKUR010000090.1:0-16007 GCA_964556005.1 uncultured Ignavibacteriaceae bacterium
CGCTAATTTCAAGGCTGCTTGATTTGAAATTCCTGACTTTAAATCTTATATGATGAGACGATACTCCTTTATCCAAAGTACGTATTATTTCAAATGCAAGTCTTCCGGAATCCGGGACTGCAACCATTTCAACCGAATTTATATTTAAACTTAAATTGTAATTCTCCGGCAAACTATTTAAATATTTTAATGAGGTAATTGAATCTACTTTACTAAAGGTTTCATTTTCATTTTTATCAAAGAAAAATAAACCTACTTTATGTGCAGCCTTATTCCCATTTTCAGTTATGGTGGTGTCCTTATTATTCAATGCATAATTAATATAAACATCGGTCCAATCTCTTCCGGGTTGAACATCTTTAAACTGAACTATATCGTAAGGAACATTAATTGTTGGTCCTTCGAATTTTGGTTTATAATATTCAAATCGCCTCCGTTCAACATTTTTTGCATAATCATAACTGTCATAACCAAACTGCGGCTGAAGCCTGTCGTCACCATAAGGTTCTGCAAACTCAAAATTACCCGACATATAATCATCGCTGAAACCGAATGTCATATCTTTATATTCCCAAACGTCGGTTTTTGATTTTATCGCTATTTGTCCGCCGACATTTATAAAAGGTCTGTAGCGGGTTCTATGCAAAGGTTCACCGTACCTTAGAACTATTTGTCCGCGATCGGATTTCCATCCTATTATATTCATCTTAGGGACACTGAATCTTAAGTTTGCATATGCTACACGTGAGTAATGTTCCAATAACCGTTCATTATATTTTGTTAAATACAGAGGATCGCTGATCTTCCAGAACTCGCTGATTATTTCCCTTATTTCTCTCGGCGAATATTTTTTTAAATCATCCTTAAAGATAGGTTTCAGCAATTCTTTAACCGAGTTGTAAACAAAATCTTCACGCTCTTCCGGCTTCATTAAAATTAGTGCTGTTTGATATTCTTTATAAGCTTTTTCCAATTCGGATGTTTTATAATAAAGCAAACCTAAATAAAGATGGCCGTCTTTATCATCCGGATAATTTTTAATTAATTTTTCCAAAAGCGGAACTCCCTTACCGGGCTCATTATTATCTTCATATAAAAAGCTTAAGTGAAGAAGAGCGTCTCTATTAACCGGGTCATATTTTAATGCTTTTAAGAAATAATTCTTTGCCTCATTAAACTGTTTATCGGCGTATTCCTCAAAGCTTAGGGAAGGTTCGTTAGGGTCCTGGTGAATGGATTCATGATATTCATCGAAATCATTTTCTTTGATTCTCCCAAGATTATAAAGCGCTTTTATGTTTGTACTGTCGATATCAATTATGTTCTTATAAACATCGAATGCCATACTGCCGCTGAAATATTCCATTAAATCCGCGAGGAGAAAACGGTATTTTAAATTATCCGGTTCCTTAAAAATTGCATGTTGGATATATTCTCTGGCAAAACTTCTTCCGCGAACCGTATTTTTATTAAAATATAAAAGAGCAAGCTGATAATAGGAATCGGCATCGGGATGATTTCTTATTGCTTCCAGGTAATATTTTATTTTAGAATCTCTGCCCGAATTGTCATCAGCAAGCGCAGTTTGATTGTAATTCTCCGTTGGAGTGTTAACTTGAGGCAGGCATTTAACGGAAATAAGCAGTAAACCTGCCAATAATATGCAGGATCTCGACTTCATTAAATCTGTAAAAAATTTTCAATACAAAATAATTGAAAAATTCAAATAAGTGAATTACAGTACCCAAAGAATTTAACATTAAAGATTTAAGAAATCAATGTTAATATTATTTATCCACGAAATTCAAATCAAACAAATTTAAACCGTATAAATAAATTGAATAGATAATCATGGAATGAATGAGGCAGAAAAGTTATGTTTAGTCTCTTGTATACCAAAAAGCAACAACCATTAAAATAATTACGCTCGGTACTTTTCCCCATGTCAGCCACGGAAGGGATGCAATAACTGCTCCCGGTGCATTCTCAAAAGCTATGGTAACAGGCAGCACCGCTAAAAAAAATAAAACCGCACCCCAGGCAACAAGTTTCCGGTATTTATTTAAAATGAAAAGCAATCCAAGAACTATTTCAATAAGACCGCTTAAATATATGACTACCATATGAAACGGCATAAATTGAATAATGGGAACAAATTGGGATGTAGTTATAAAGTGCAATAAGCCTTCTACAATAAGGAAAATTCCGAGCACTAACCTGAAAATTTCTTTTAGGCTGGGCTTCTTCTTTTTCTTTACATGGCGATGTCTATGCACTGCAGATTTCATTGGCAGGAAATTTATTATTTAATTCTTTCAATATCCATATATAGAGACAAATAATTTACGATTTTTTATTTAATGAATAGCAAATTCCATCGATATAGCAATCATCTTTAAGTGCATATTTTTTAATTATTCCGTCTTTTTGGAAACCGTTTTTTTCAAGTACCCGTGCAGATGCAGCGTTGAAATCAAATACAATAGCTTCAATGCTTAAAAAATCGTAACAATCAAACCCGAATTCACATATCTTATTGACGGTCTCAGTCATGATCCCTCTATTCCAGAACGGACGTGCAAGCCAATATCCGATTTCGTCTCTTTGAGAATTTTTACCGTATTTATTATTAAAACCGATGCCGCCAATTAAGTTTTCACTCTTATCCCTGATTGCAAAGTGATTGAGTCTACCGATTTGTTTTTTACATCTTTCTACAAAATGAATCCACCATTCAGCATCTCTTAGAGTATAGGGATGAGGTAAACGAAGAGTATTCATGTAAATATCTCTATCATTCAAATAGAGTGTCAGTTTCTCTTTATCCCCGGCAACAATTTGAGAAAGGGAAATCTCCTTGCTTACTTTTATGATAATTGGCTTTCTATCTATATTCAAAATGTTTCTGTTTAGATGAAAATTTGTTCCGCAAATAACTTTAAAATTCATTATACAAATTTACTTTAGTTGCCGGTTAATAAAAAAGATTTTTTACATAGGATGCGGCCAAATAATTTCCTCGAGTAAATTATTTTGTATGATCCGGTCAATTCATACTTCATCAATAAGTCTTCGATGGTAATTTATCTGTCCCAGGTGATAATTAAGATGCCCATAAAGATGAATTAAAAAATAACCTGTTGTCATATCTTTCTTTGACAACTCGACCGGATATTTATTTTTTAAGGCCGATTCATCAAGTGAGTTTAAAGTTTTTACAACGAAATTTTTTGTATCCTCAATCGTGATAAGAAGCTCCCTTTTGGCAACATTCCTCTCGGAGAATTCACCATCTCTGTTTCGCATGTACTCCGTTTTGCCCAGTACATTTCCAATAAAATACAGAAGTCCTCCTGTTATATGAAGGCAAAGATTCCCGGCTGAATTTTTTATTTCACTCTTAATAATCCAAAGTTTGGTTTCAGGATTGTAAGATGAAATTTCATTTTTCAATTTATTTAATTCCCTTTCATAAAGTTGGCTGAATTCACCCAAGAGCATAAATCTATTCCTTTATCTTTTGAATCTTAAAAATTAAGTGGACTAATTCCCCATTCCGACGGCTAAAATACAAAAATATTTTTAAAATGATTTTAACCGGTAATATTGAAATCACATGCATATGAATCAAGGGAAAACATTTACTAAAAAATATTAATTAAAAATAGAGGGTCATACCTTCTGTAGTTAAGAATAAATTTGGCAAGTTATTGCGGAATATTGAAACGGATTATTTAAAATCTAATTTGCCTCCCAGTTCTTTAAAAGCGTTCAATACATTATTAAAAGCTTCTTTTTGCTCCTGCGTAACGACCCACTTTATTACCCCGCCGCTGCCGTTAAAATTAATTACGGTATTATTTGAATAGGCTATTTTTGCAATTAGTCTATAAAGTTCCTTATTTAACGGATCATCGCTCCATTCCCGGTTTACGGAATTGTTAATATCATTTTTAATCTTTAACGGAATAAAACTAAACAGTTGGTTATCAATGTTAAATTGATAATTATTTACCGGAAAAGTATGGGGCGTGACTAATTGAATTCTCAATCGTAAATCTTTTGCCGCCTCATTATCTTCTCTTTCGAAATAAAGATAGAGTCCGTTTTCATTTTTTGAACGCGGCGAAGTTCTATCTTTGTAATAAGTTGCATTTGTATTGGAATCGAAATAGGGAAGCATTTTTAAAATATAAGTTGAATTGCTCTCCGTTATTCCCTCGTTGCCGCCGGAAATTCCCGCTTCGACAATCCCCGGATTTAATTTGACCTCTACTTTTTTTAATAACCACCGTGCTTCGCGATATTCTTTTGTATCTTTATACTTGTAAATAATTAGAGCTAATTTTTCCTTTGCTTTCCAGTACTCTTTATTACTGAAATCATCTTTTGCTTTATTTAACAGCCATGCGGGATTGTTCTTGAATTCGCCAAGCTGATTCTTTAACTTGACATTTTCAACAGCAAGCACGTTGTTTTCGGTTTCAATCTGGTTCTGATGGCTGTCTTTCCACCATAGAAAAAAGATAATTAAAGCAGCGATTAAGAAGAAAGAACTTATAAACTTCATTATTGATCTCTGCTTGTTATTTTAATTTAGATGTGGAAAATTTATCTTTTAATATCAAGAAATATTCCCGTTTTAAAGCACAATATTTCAATTAAAAAGTGAATATTCATCTCTTTAGTAAATTATAGTGGAATATTTGGGATGGAAAATTTTCTTTTTGAAGTACTTTTTACTGTGACTATTATATCACAATTTCCTCGCGACAACAATGACGGTTTTAAGAGTTTCGGCAATACCTGAATTGTCGTTTACGGATTCAAGAAACACAATATAGATGCCTATTCGTAAGGCTCTGCCGGAGTTATCTAATCCGTTAAAAATTACAGAACCTTTCGAACCGCTCGGCTGGTTGTTTGCTAAATTTCTTACCAGCCTCCCGTGACTGTCGAAAATCTTTATCCTTACCTGAGAAGTCGGCTGAGATAAATTGTAATTTACAATTGTAAAATCTTCAAAACCGTCGTTATCCGGTGAAAAGGGATTAGGTGAAACAGAAATCTTTGCCTCACGGTTTTGATTATTTGTGAATATGGAATTCAGTAAAAGCGGAGTAGCCCCGGCTGAACTTACACAACTGCTCCAGTTTGAAGGATCGTTCGAACCTAATCCGGGGTTTATTCTTTCAAGTGAAATATTCTTAGTAGAATTAAAATTTTTATTATGCCAGTTTTTTGAATACCAAACCGAATCAATCAAATTACTTTTTATATCTTTCAACAGAATTAGACCGCCGGAATTACTTAAATTAAAACCGGACACGTTCAAAATATTTTTATAGCTGCGATTTTCAATCGAATACTTTTTGATCACGGTCGAATCTGCAGATAGCAGGAAAAAATGTCCAGGCGGAATTATAATGCTTGTATCTGAGAGCTTGAAATTATTTTTCTTTTCATCTTCAATCCTCCAGCCGCCGACATTTATCGAATCATTAATTTTATTGTAAAATTCTAAGAACTCGTTATTATCCTGATCTGGTTCATACATAATTTCATTTATAACCAAATCACCGCTTTTATAACCGGCAATATCGGAAATCGAATTTTTTTCACCGGGTGTACTTCTATTTTTACTTAATGATGTTGCCCAATTTGTACTATCGTTTGTTCCTGCTTTTAAAGAAATTCTTTCAAGGGAATAGCCGTTCTTTCCTCCCCAATCCGAATTGTATTTTAAGCTGTCTATTATTCCATCTCTAAAATCATAAATAATTATTCCGTCTTCCGAATTTCCCAGTGTACCGAAATCCGCTACAATTATTTTCGAATTGATGCCGGGATGAAAGCTGTTAAAAGATGTATCTTTTGTTACAATAAATAATTCACCCGGTTGAATAAAAAGGTCGGCATCAGATAAATAGTTTTTTGTCGGAATTGTCAGCAAGTCGCTAACCGACCAGTATTTCAGATTTATTTTGTTATCCGATCTGTTTACAAGTTCAATCCATTCCGGCTCTCCCTTTTCAGGATCGTACATAACTTCATTTATCGAAACAGCACTCATCGGAAATCCAGGCTCGACTGATTTTTCATAATAATTATTTAAAGTATCTTCATCATTCGAAAGATTTATTTTTACACCGGTTAATATTTTTGAATTAAGATTCCTTATTTTTTTATTTGAACTAGTGGCAATTGAATCGCCTGCTAAAAGACTTAGCCCGGACTTGAAGCTTAACAATGAATCGACTACTTGGTTTGAGTCAGTATCAATTAGAAATTGAATGCTGAAATTATTCACTGCCGCTGAACCGTAATTTTTTACTTTTGCATTTACAGAAACATCTTCGCCAGGTACTGGGAAACGCGGAGAAAAATTTATACCCGAAACCGAAATATCGAAATGCTTTGGCGTCAAACTGTTTATTCTTCCGGGCGTGCTTAATTCTACGTCCAATGATGCACCCCAATTATTCTGTAAATTTGAGGAAATTTCAAACTTCTTTCTTTCCAACGATTCGCCGCTGCTGCCTCCCCAGCTTGAATGGAAAAATACCGAATCGATAGTCTGTCCCCTGTTATCTTTTAAAATCATTCCGTCGGAATCATTATTTAAAACAGGTAAGTTAATCTCAAGAAAACCCGATGGAATATACCTGTGATAATTTATTATCGATGAACTTTTCGTAATAACAAAATATGAATGCGGCTGAATCAAAACATCGGAACCTATTTGTACAACGACCGGTGTTGTAACAACGTCTGAAATTTTCCAACTTTTCAAATTGATTTCGAATGCAGTAGTGTTATAAATTTCAATCCATTCGGGCTCGCCTCCGGAAGGATTGTACATAATTTCATTTATTACAATTGATTGCGGCGGAAAGCCTGTTTGAATTGTTTTATATAGAAAATTGTTAAGTGTATCTTCATCATTGTTAAAAATTACTTTTGAATAAAACCCTTTTTTAGTTTGAAGATTTTGTATTACGTAACCGGTTTGAACTATTGATGAATCATTCGAATTTAAAAATAAATTCGGAACGGTTTTTAAAAATACATCGGGAATTGAATCAAGATTTGTATCCTCATAAAGCAGCACAGAAAAGTTTGCAGAATTGCTTCCTTTATTCTTAATTTTTATTGAAACGGAAACGTCATCACCATCCTGCGGGAACGGCGGAGTAAAAACAATATCGTTTAGTTCAAGATCAAAAGTTTTGGGAGTTACGGAATTTATATTTCCAGGCGTTCCTTTAAAACGGCTTATAGAAGTTTTCCAGCTTGATGAATCAGTAGGATTCATCTCCGGCGATAATTTTTCTAAAGATATTCCGTCATTCCCTCCCCACGAAGAATAGTATTGCAGCGAATCTATAGTCCGCGATAAAGAATCAATTAGAATAATTTTATCTCCGGTGTTGTTTAGAGAGGGAAAATTACTTACAATAAAATCAGAATTTATTGGGAAGAAATTTAAAATCGAACTGTCTTTTGAAATAACAAAATAGTTATGCGGGTTTAGATCTACCGACTGATTTATAATTTTGACTGTATCCCTGTTATCCGAAAGCTGATAATTTTCCAGATTAATAACTTTACTACTCTTATTATAAATTTCAATCCATTCTGGCTGCGGTGAATCAGGTGTATACATAAATTCGTTTATTATAAGGTCACCTCTTATTTCATTAACATTAACGCCGGTTAGTTTTGTATAACCGGTATTATTCGTTGTATCCTCATCCTGATTTACTTCGACTTTTGCAATAAAATAATTTTCCCCTTCGATAAAACTACCGGTAGTAAATAAGAATTCAGTGCTGTCTCCGTGCAATAATGAATTCCCGTTGAAAGTTTGCTGCAATTCATTTGGCTGCGGAATCGAATCTTTATTCATATCAAGATAAATCTTTAACTGGAAATTATTTGACTGATTTAACCCGGGATTAGCCACTACAGTTCTGAACTTTGCCTGCTGCCCGATAATTCCAAAATAGACATCAGGTTTAAATTTTGAAATTTTCAAATCGTAATTTTTGGGAGACATGGAATTTATATAACCAGGAGTCGCTTTGAAAATATTTACGGATGTTCCCCAATTACCCGGATTATTACTTCCTCCACCGGCATCAATTCTTTCCAAAGATTTTCCGTCCGAATTTCCTCCCCATTCAGGGAAATAATAAACACTGTCAAGCAGAACATTTAATGAATCTTTAATTACTACCGCATCACCGGAATTGTTTAAAGATGGAATATTAAAGACCAAAACTTTCGATGGAATTGTAAAAAAATTAAAAATGGAAGAATCTTTGCTCAAAACAACAAATGAATCCGGCTCAACCTCGACATCATTAGTAGTGATGGTTACCGTCGTTAAATTATCCGAGAATTTCCATTTATTTAAATTGATATTATGATCCGAACGGTTAAAAAGTTCTACCCATTCCGGTTCACCTGTAGAAGGCGCGTACATTATTTCATTAATAACCATATCATTATATTCATTGCCTGGCGGAAAGACTGTAAATGTTTTTATTTGTTTATTATCGGTTGTATCCTCATCGTTTGTAAAATCAACTTTTGCAATTAATTGATATTCACCGGCATTTAACGAAAGCAAGTTCGTTACAGCGCTTGTTGAATCGCCCGGCAGAAGGTTAAAAAAATTTTGGGAGAATATTAATTCGGAAGAATTTCCAACCGAATCAAAATTGACATCATTATAAATTTTTTCACTGAAGCTATTTGCCGTTTCAGTTCCGGCATTTTTTACAACTGCTGTTATTTGTACATTACCACCCTCAAAAACAATTTCAGGAAAAATCGAAAACGAACTTAATTTTAAATTGTAATTATAAGGAGTAACGGAGTTGTGAAAACCCGGAGTGCCGTTTACATTTAATGAGTTTGCCCAATTTGAAGCGGAACTGTCATGATTAAGAAAAATTTTCTCATCGGAAATTGTGGCAGAATTGTTCGCTGAATAAATTACCGCATCTAAAGTATCATCTGTTGGATTTAACAACCTAACGGGCCGGTCGGAAGAATTCGACATTCCGCTCGATCCGAATGCGTTATCGGATATTTTTAATATCAAAGCTCCTGGTGGAATAAGTTCATTGTATATCCCGGAACTGAAATCATAATCGCCTTCGAGAATTATTGCATAAGATTTAGGAGGTAAAACACTACCTTGCGATATTTCTGTAATAATATCTGCCGAGGATGTATAATATTTAATTTTATAGCTGTTAAGATCGATACTATTTGTTTCGCTTAAATTGTATAATTCAATAAACTCATTATTCCCTGGCTGAGGGTTGAACATCACTTCGGTAATTATAAGCAAAGTATCGGATTGCCCGTGAGTAAAAACTGAGATGAAAAATAATCCGCATAAAATTTTTAATGAAAAATTTTTCAGACCCCTTGTACCCCTGATTTATGAGTTATGCGATATTAAGTTAAAAGAAAATGATGAAAATATCAATTATTTATTAAATTTAATCGCGAATTAATAAAAAAAGTTTTGAAATTATTCCGGTTTTTTATAACCAACCGGCAAGCGGTATTTTATATCTATTATTTTATAGGAAGGATCATTAACGCGAATGTTTGCCGGAGTTGATTGAAAATTTGCCGTCTCGCCTGGGTTTAACGTTCTTAAGTAGACGGTAGCCGTTCCATTAGCGACTTCATAAGTTATGTTGACATTTACTAAAGGAAAATCGGCAATATTTTTTACAGAACCTGAAATAACCGCACTATAAAGAGGTGCGGAAACAGATTGAATATTAACATCGTAGTTTGGCATTTTTGTAACCTCAATTTTATCATGCACCTCTATTACATCAGGCTTCCTCTCGATAACGTAAGTGTAAACTAAGTAGCCGATTGCACCAAGAATTATAACCGTCAACAAAAATTTACTCATGGCAGTTTGTTCTCTAAGTTGAATTAAGTTAAATAAAAAATAAAATAATTATCGTCTTATTGTTATGCAAAAATAAATAATTTTAACTTGTTTTATACTTGTATTTCTCAAGGTATTTCATTGCAAAAAAATCAAATATCGAGTCTGGAATAATTCCGTAAATTTTTTGCCCGATTACAACCGGCAAAGGGAATTGAATTATTTTCTTTTCTTTTTCAATTCCGGTTATAATTATTTTAGCTGCATCTTTAACATCCATCAAAAAAGGCATTTTAAATTTATTCTTACCGGTCATTGGAGTTTTGACAAAACCGGGCTTGACTGTTAATACTTTAATATTATAAGCTTTTAATTCTATTCTCAAACTCTCAAGCAATTTGGAAACTGCAGCCTTACTTGCACAATAAAAACCGCTTCCGGGAAAACCTCTCGAATCAGCAAGACTTGAAACGCCGACAATCATTCCCCGGTTCTGTTTTTTAAATTGTGGAATCAGCGCTTCAATAAAATAAACGATTCCCATTACGTTTATCCCAAATAATTTTTCCACAACTACGGAATCGATACTACCAATTTTATTCTTTAATCCGACCCCGGCATTTAATATTGCAGCATCCAGCGAACCCATATCGTTTAAAATTTTTTCCGTTGTATTTGCAATTTCTTCTTTCAAAGAAACATCACATTTATAGGTAAAAATTTTTTTACCATTTGTTTTTATTACCGGTATCAATTCATCGAGCAAATTTTTTCGTCTTGCCAAAAGCGCTAAATTATTTCCTTTTTGAGCTAACTGAACAGCTAATTCACGGCCGATCCCGCTGGATGCACCTGTTATTAAAATGTTCTTTCCTCTTAAGTTCACTGGCACTTTATTTGTTATTATTAGTAAACACTACGGTAATTGAAGCAAAGATAATCAAATTTTTTCAGATGTTATAAACCATTTTTACTATGTACTAAACCAGAAACGTGCGAAAACGGTAAGTATTTTATTTCTAATTTTTTTTAATAATTAAAAAAGATTGGACTTTTCTATTTAGAAACAAATTGTTATTTTAGCCACAAAAATTATTCCAATGAATAACAAAAACATGATTTTTGTGGAAGAAGTACTTGTTAGAACCGAAGTAATGGAAACACCTTTTTACTGCGATTTGCCTAAATGTAAAGGTGCGTGCTGCACATTAAAGAGCGATTATGGAGCTCCAATAACTCAAGATGAAATCGGTGAAATTGAAAATATATTAGAAACTGTCAAAGAAAATCTGCCGGAAAGGCATGTTAAAGAAATTGAAGAAAATGGTTTTTGGGAAGAGAAAAGCGGCGAGCTGATGTTAAGGAGTGTCGATAAAAGAGCATGTGTTTTTGTTTACTACGACGATGATATTGCAAAGTGCGGAATAGAGAAAACCTACTTTGAAGGAAAAACAAATTTTAGAAAACCTATTTCATGCCACCTATTCCCAATCCGGGTTTCAAATTTCGGAGGTGACGTGTTAAGGTATGAACGCATCAGCGAATGCGAACCGGCATTGGAAAATGGAAAAGATAAAAATATAAAGATCGTAGAATTCTGCGATGAATCGTTGCAGAGGTTGTACGGGAGTAATTGGTATTCATCATTAAAGGAGACAACAGGTAAATAAAATGCTATCTCTAAATCAAAGGCTTTCACAGCAGCAGAAGCTGTCGCCGCAGCAGATTCAATATCAGAAACTTTTGCAGTTAAATACACTCGCCCTGGAACAAAGGATTAAAACAGAGCTTGAATTAAACCCCATACTCGAAGAAGTGATTGAAGGCGAAATGGAGCAAACACAGGAAAAAGAAAAAGAAGAGGCCGAAGAAGTTAAAGATGAAACGGAAGATTACGATAACGAAGAGTTTGAGCTCGAAGATTTTATGAACGACCATGATTACGACTCTGAACACGTAAACAGAAGTAAAGACGATGACGTTTTCCAGCCGATTGCACCCGCCCGTGAAAGCTTGAGTGAATATTTATTAAATCAGCTAAGCCTCCTTAATCTTAACGAAAAGTTGATGTTTTTAGGCGAAGAAATTATCGGCAATCTCGACCAGGACGGTTACTTAAAAAGAAGCTTAGAGGATATCATAAATGAATTAAATGTTTTCGAACATTTCGATATCTCCATGGAAGAAGCAAATTCATTGCTTGCAAAAATTCAGAATTTTGATCCGGTCGGGATTGCATCAAGAAACTTACGGGAATGCCTTCTTATCCAGTTAAGAAATTCTAATTTTGATCCTTACTATGCATATTTAGCAGAACAGATTTTGATGAATTACTTTGATGATTTTACAAAGAGACGCTTTGAAGCGATAAAGCAAAAAATGAATTTTACCGATGAATCGTTAAAAGCCACAGTAGACTTAATTCAAAAATTAAATCCCAAACCCGGCGAAGGCAATATTGAATCAATAGAGCTGAATCAAATATCACCGGATTTTTTAATAGAGCAAGTCGAAGATGATTTTATAATTACTTTGAACGACAGAAGCATGCCTTCGGTTACAATCAGCAGGGATTATCTCGAAATGTTCGATGCAAATAAAAGAAACAAAAAAAATAAAAGAGAAAAAGAGACGTACAAATTCTTAAGAGAAAAATTCGAATCGGCAAAATGGTTTATTGCATGCATACAGCAAAGGCGAGAAACATTAATGAAAATTATGAGAGCCATACTGGAAAGACAATATGAATTTTTTGAAAAAGGGCCCAAATACCTAAAACCCATGATATATAAAGATATTGCCGATGAAATAAGTATGGATATTTCTACAATCAGCCGCGTTGTAAACGGCAAATATGTTCAAAGCCCGATGGGAATTCATGAATTGAAATACTTCTTCAGCGAAGGACTTTCAACCGACAACGGAGAAGAAGTTTCAAACAAGCACATAAAAGAAAGACTTAAAGAAATTATCGAATCGGAAGTTAAAAAAACCCCTTACAGCGACGACAAGCTAGCCGATATTTTAAATGGTGAAGGTATTCACATCGCCAGGAGAACTGTTGCAAAATACCGAGAACAATTGAGAATCCCTGTAGCTAGATTGCGAAAAGAACTATAATATGACAGGTTATGTGTTAGATGTTATTTCAATTATCCTGTTTTTTATAATTTTCGGTTTCTTTCATTCTTTTCTTGCATCTAATAAAGTAAAAAAAATTTTTCTTAAAAAATCCGGCGACTTAATTGCTTTTTACCGCACGATATACGTTCTTATTTCCTTAATAACATTTTATTTTCTTTACGATATTTCACCAAAGCCGCACTTAATTATTTACGATTTACAAAAACCGTTTGATATTTTAATTCTTATTCCGCAGTTTGCCTTTTTCTTTGCTGCATTGTGGACCCTTAAATATTTCAGCGCAAAAGAATTTTTAGGAATAAACCAGGTTGTCAGATGGTTTCATAAAAAATATGACGTAAAAAATCTTGATGAAGAATTGACACTTAGAATAAACGGGCCGTACAAATACATGCGTCATCCTCTTTACTTTTTTAGTATATTATTTTTATGTTTTAGAGCCGAAATGGATTTGTTTTACCTTACATTTCTTATATGTATAATTATATATTTTTACATTGGTTCTTTTTATGAAGAAAAAAAATTGGTGGAAAAATTTGGAACCGGTTATCTTAAATATCAGCAGTATGTCCCGAGGATTTTCCCGATAAAACCATTTCAACCATACTCATTTAATGAAAGTTCTGATTGAATAATAAATATTATCTTTAAAGGAGTTTTTTCGTTAATGCAAGAAAAAATAAGATCGACAACAATTTTAGGAATAGTGCATAACGGTTCAGCCGCGCTCGGCGGCGACGGGCAGGTCACTCTCGGCAACACCGTTATGAAACATAACGCACACAAAGTAAGAAAAATTGCAAACGGTAAAGTGCTTTGCGGTTTTGCCGGTGCATCTGCGGACGCCTTTACTTTAGTCGAGAGATTTGAAGAAAAGCTCGAGCAATACAGAGGCAATGTTCAGCGTGCCGCAGTTGAGCTTGCAAAAGATTGGAGAACAGATAAATACCTCAGAAAATTGGAAGCAATGATTGCCGTAATTACCGAAGATACGGCACTTGTAATTTCCGGGAACGGCGATGTTATTGAACCGGACGAAAAAATTGTCGCTATCGGTTCGGGTGGAATGTATGCACTTGCAGCGGCACGGATGCTTAAAAAATACAGCAGCCTTTCCGCCGAAGAAATAGCAAAAGAAGCATTGAAAACAGCTTCGGATATTTGTATTTATACAAATGATAAAATCAATGTTGAAGTAATTGAGAAATAAAAACGGATTTGAAATGAAAAAAGTAAACATGAAAGAATTAACACCAACTCAAATTGTTTCGGAATTGAATAAATATATTATCGGACAGGATGAAGCAAAACGCGCAGTTGCTATTGCATTAAGAAACAGGTGGAGACGTCAGCAGGTTGAAGACTATTTAAAAGAAGAAATATTTCCTAATAATATTATATTAATCGGCCCGACAGGTGTCGGGAAAACAGAAATCGCAAGAAGATTAGCAAAGCTTTCAAACGCACCCTTCATGAAAGTGGAAGCTTCAAAATTCACTGAAGTCGGTTACGTTGGCAGAGATGTTGAATCTATGATTCGCGACCTAACTGATTTTGCAGTGAATATGGTGAGGAGCGAAAAAACTCTCGAGGTTCAAACAAAAGCAAATGATCTGGCCGAGGAAAAGATACTTGATATTTTAATTCCTCCTGTGAAAAAGCCTGTACATGCGGGCGATAATTCCGAAACAAATGAAAAAGATGAAGCATATCAAAATGAAAAGACCCGCGAATGGATGAAAGCAAAATTAAAAGCAGGCGAGTTAGATGAAAAGCTGATTGAATTCGATACTTCCGTACAGCCTTCCGTTGGAATGCAAGTTTTAGGACCAATTGGTTTGGACGACATGGGAATAAACCTGCAGGAAATTATGGGAAGCATGATGCCGAAGAAAAAGAAGAAAAGAAAAACCACAATTGCAGAAGCAAGAGACGTTATTGCAATGGAAGAAGCCCAAAAGCTTATCGATATGGATGCTGTTCAGAAAGAAGCTATAGATAGAGTTCAAACTTCAGGGATTGTTTTTATAGATGAAATTGATAAAGTGGCAAGCAGCAGCAAAGGACACGGGCCCGATGTTTCGAGAGAAGGCGTACAGAGAGATCTTCTGCCGATTGTTGAAGGGTCAAATGTTAATACTAAATACGGAGTTGTAAGAACAGACCATGTATTATTTATTGCCTCCGGTGCATTCCATGTATCGAAACCATCTGATTTAATACCTGAATTACAGGGCCGTTTTCCGATTCGTGTTGAACTTAAAAGCCTTACCGAAGACGACTTTGTTAAAATTTTAACCACACCTCAAAATGCTTTGTTAAAACAATATTCGGCTTTACTCGAAACAGAAGGCGTTAAGCTTGAATTTACAAAAGACGGAATAAGAGAAATTGCACGCGTTGCGTCTGAAGTAAATGAGCAGGTTGAGAATATAGGTGCAAGAAGACTGCATACGATCTTAACTACTTTACTTGATGAAATTCTATTTGATGTACCTGATAAAATTCCCGAAGAAAAAGTTAAGATTACCGCTAAAACAGTTAAGGATAAATTAGACAGCATCGTTAAAGACAGGGATTTAAGTAAGTATATATTGTAAAAAATAAATTATTCCCTTCTGTTCCGGAAAAATTTTTAAGAGCGCCTGAATTTTCAACAGGTGCTTTTTTATTTTAAAAGATTAATACATTAATGATAAAGTTGTAATTTATTATTATAAATCATCTGTTCAATCTTCACTAAAGAGATAAAATGGGAATGACAAATAAAGGGAGAAAAAAATGGGTGATAAATAATTAAGCCACACGCCATGAATAAATACATAAAGGTGAACCTATGTTGAGTGAAACGAAATCCCGCCGCAGCGGATTGAGTGAAACGAAATCCCGCCGCAGCGGATTGAATGAAATGAAATCCCGCATTAGCGGAAAAAGA
>CAZKUR010000091.1:0-15638 GCA_964556005.1 uncultured Ignavibacteriaceae bacterium
CTTCATCTTTAACTTTAATCAATGCCGCAACCGGTCCGAAGATTTCTTCATCATACGCCGCCATTCCCGGACCGATATTTGAGAGAACTGTCGGCGGATAAAATGCTCCTTTACCTTCGGGTATTTTTCCACCCACTAATAATTTTGCTCCTTTTTTTATACTTTGCTCAACCTGTTTATGCAAATCATCTCTCAATTTTTTCTGAGCCTGCGGACCCAGATCTACACTTTCATCAAACGGATCGCCCATTTTTTTCTTCTTCATCACCTCAACGTACATCTCTTCAAATTTTTTATAGATTGAATCGACGACAATAAATCTCTTCGCGGCAATGCAGCTTTGGCCTCCGTTTATCAATCTTGAAGTTACACAGGTATTTACGGTCTTATCAATGTCTGCATCTTCGAGAACTAAATACGGATCGCTGCCGCCGAGCTCGAGTACTGTTTTTTTAATTAACGAACCTGCTTTTCCTGCAACGGATTTGCCCGCCGGAACACTCCCGGTTAAAGTTACAGCAGAAATATTCTTTTCTTCGATTACAAATTCCATTTTTGAAGAAGGTAAAATGATAGACCTAAATAAGTTTTCAGGGAAACCGGCTTCACGGAATATGGATTCAATCGCAAGCGCACAGCCGGTAACATTTGAGGCATGCTTTAAAATCCCTGCATTGCCTGCCATTAAATTTGGTGCGGCAAACCGGAATACCTGCCAAAATGGGAAATTCCACGGCATAACTGCAAGCACAACACCGAGAGGCTGAAACGTAACAAAACTTTTAGATGCGTCGGTTTTAATCGGCTCATCTTTCAAAAACTCCTCTGCGTTTTCAGCAAAATAATCGCATACCCATGCACACTTTTCAACTTCCGATCTTGACTGAGTAATCGGCTTTCCCATTTCCAAGGTCATAATTTTTGAAAATTCTTCTTTTTTATTTCGTAATATTTTTGCTGCTTCCTGCATTTTTTGTTTTCTCAATGAAAAATCTGTCCTTTTCCAGGAAAGAAATTCCGAATGAGTTTCGTAAATAATTTTCTTGATATCTGCAGGTGTCATTTCTTCGTAAGTTTTTACAATTTCATCATTTGCAGGATTTATGGATTTTAACATTTGATCGCCCTCTTTTAATCGTTAAAAGAATTATTTAATGAAATAATACTAAATTTTTTGATGAGTTGCAGAAATGCATGTTAAATTAGCCAAGGTATTGTGACTTGTTTTACTTTATTCTTTTAATTACCACGATGGTTTTATCATCCGAATATTCTCCGTTATTCGAAAACTTTAAAACCTCTTCTAAAATAGAATAAGTTATTTCTTTCGGGCTTAAATGTTTTGTCTTTGCCAATGCCTTTTTTAATCTTTCCTCACCGAAAGGTTCAAATTTTGAGTCTGCAGAATCAATTAAACCGTCGGAATAAATTAATAGAGTATCGCCTTTTTGGAAATTTATATTTTCTACTGTGTACTTTGCATAAGGCGTCGGTCCGAGGACAGGGCCTGTTGGATTGAGCAGCAAAATTTCATCGGAATTTTGTCGTATGAAATAAGGCGGATTATGTCCGGCATTGGCATATAACAACAGCCCGCTGTTATCGGTTGAAATTTCCCCGTAAAATAATGATGCAAATTTATCATCGGCAAAAATTTTATTTACAAGCATGTTCATTTTCTTCATCAGGGGATTTATCTTTATCTCGAAACTACATGCCATTCTTAAAGCACCGGAGATATACATAGCTTCGGCAGCGGCAGAAACTCCTTTGCTTGCGGCATCGCCAACGGTTATTCCCAGCCTGTCTTTCTCTTCACCGAATTCGAGGTAATCAAAAAAATCACCTCCGACTATTTCTGCTGGATGCGTAATACCAAACAAATTATAATTGAAATAATTGTATTCATGTTCCGGCAGAATGCTTTTCTGAAGTTCACGGGCTTTGTCCAGCCCGGCTTTTAAACTGCTTTCACTCGCTAAAATTTTCCTTTGCTTTATCTGTGCGGTTATAGCAGTCGCAATAATATTAAGGGTAATCCGGAAATCCTCATTTATCTCGTCGCTGTTTAACGCAATTAAATATTCATAATAGTATTTGTCATGAATTTTAATTTTGTCTCCCACCCCGGAAGCAGAATATTTCAAAATTCCTATGCTTCGCAGAGTTTCGTTTGTTTCATTACCAAGTATCGTCCTTTCTTTAGAAATTTGATTAAAGATAGGATCCTCTTCAATATCGAGTACAAAATTCTCATCTATTTTATCGATATTGCCTGTCTGATACATGATTTGGTAATTTCTATTTCCCTGGTTCAAAATCCATATTCTTCCGCCTGTCACAGTAATCTCTTCACTGGTTACAATTTGATTCAGCACTTCAATAAGCATTTCATTTATCGAATCAAAATGCTGGGAAGCTATCGTTTCAATTGTCTTATAAAGTTTTCTTTGGTCCATTCTAAAAAATTATTTTGTATAAGAATCAATCATCCGTTTTATTGCCCTTTGGCAGACCGGGCAGAAATTGTTAAATGTTTTTGATTTCATAGAACAATCTTCATACGGCCTGTAAACACCTTTTGCCACATACCCTCCTCCTTCAAATACACCGACTGTATTTTTATATTTGGGAATATCCGGTGTAGGAATGGGAGTATCTTTGTCGACCATATCTTTCCACTTGGAAGCAAAGTCGACAAGTGTAGTTATATTCGGTTCAAGCGGTTCTACATTTAAAGGATAAAAATCATTATAAGCTACACTGGATGTATAATATTCATCGGCAAGAAACGCAAATCCATGCCCGAACTCATGTGTAAAAACATAACCTGAATATTGATTGTCAGAAGTGCAAACAGAATAATAATTATAAATTGCGCCGCCTCCGTATTTATCCGTATTAACCAAAATATAAATTTGATCGTAAGGAGCATTCGATGCGACATCTCTAACTTTTTTGTCGTCTTCCGTCATCAGATATCTTTCTTCACGGAAAGTGTAAAAGTGAGTATCAAGCAGAGTATTTCTCCATATGCTGTCTTTTGGAATATCCGTACCGGATTGTTCCGATGGGGCATCTACTCCCCAGATATTGAATTTATCCTGATTTTCTTTATAAGGAGATGTTTCAAACAAATACTTTGCAAATCTTTGGCAATCGACTTTAAATTTTTTCATTTGATCTTTTGTATATCCTTCAGGAATAATCACAATATCGACTTTATTTGCCGGATCTCCCGAATAATGAACTTTAAAATCAGGATATTTATAATCGTTTTCATTTCTTATAAAATAATCTTTGGGATCTACATTCAAAGTAAATTTCTTCAATAAATTATTTTTTTTATCCCTGCCGTAAAATTCTATGTAAATATTATTTTTTGGATAAGGCATTGTAACAGTTTCGCTGAAAGATTTTATTGTTTGTTTAGCCTCATCCGTAGTTTGCCATTCGTGAAAAAGAGTCGAATAAGTATGCGAGTAAATTAATTTATTGGATGAAGAATCAAATACTTTTACTTCGTACTCTCCGTAATTAAATTTATTGAGAAGGTTTGTTTTTGAACCTCCCCAGTATGGCTCTTCCTTTAACTGATCAAATGAATAATAATCCGTGTCGTTATTCCCCGTATGATAATAATCTACCCTTAAAGTTTTATTTAAAAAATAATCTTCAAACTTTATTTGAGCTGAAACTAATACCGTAAAAAGAAAAAATAATATAATAGTTTTCATATTTATTCCACCTTGTTTTATATTGGCAGGCAAAAAGCTCATTTAGACTTTTACTTTCCTTGAACCCGGTTTAACGAGTTCAATTCCTTTCTTGCAAAGTTCGCATACATCCGGAGTAAATGAAACAGCATTGAGCGAAATAGTACTATACTGAGAATAATTAAAATTTACTTTTCCATTGCTTCTATCGACAATGAATCCTACGCCGGCAACCTCGGCGCCGCTTTCTTTGACAATATCGATAACTTCAAAAACAGATCCGCCTGTGGTTACAACATCCTCACAGACTAAAACCCTTTCTCCTTTTTCAAGAGTAAAGCCTCTTCTCAGGCTCAATTTTTTATCTTCTCTTTCAGCAAAGATAGATTTTTTATTCAACTGGCGCGCAACTTCCTGCCCGACGATTATCCCGCCGATTGCAGGAGAGATAACGGTATCTATTGAAGTATTGCGAAAATGCTCTGCGATTAAAAAGCATATTTTTTCAGTATAGCCTGGATATTGAAGCACCTTTGCGCATTGAAAATAAACGCTGCTGTGCCTCCCGGAAGTCAATAGGAAGTGGCCGTTTAACAATGCCCCGGTATCCTGAAAAATTTTCAGAATTTCTTTTTCACTCAAGTTCATTTAAAAATTCCTCCATTTCGGATGCTGAATGAGAATCCCCGGCGCTATCGGCAATTTCAATTCCTTTCATGTAAAGTTCTTTTGCCTCTTCAATTTTACTTTGATTTTCCTTCAGCTTTGCGTATTGAATATATAAAGGAACATAGCCCGGGTCCTGTTCAAGCAGCGACTTAAAATACTGCTCGGCTTTTTCATAATCTTCTTGCGCTATGTATTCAAGCGCAATACCATAAATTAGAAAAGAATCCCTGGGATCCTTTTCATACATAGCTAATAATGACTGTAACCGGTTGTTCATATATTATTTTACAGCTTCGATTTTATTTGCGAGGTTGAAGTCGTTATCGGTAATCCCCCCGGCACTGTGTGTGGATAAAGTAATATTAACTTTATTCCATGAATGTAAAAATATATCAGGGTGATGATCCATCTTTTCGGCTTCGTCGCCGACATTATTTACAAAATTTAGTGCGGATTTAAAATCTTTGAATTCGAATTCTTTTTCGATTTGGTTGTTTTGATATTTCCAGTTATTTAAACTTTTTAATTTTTCCATTACTACATTTTCTTCTAATTTTTCCATGACTTCATTCCTTTAAATAAACTATCGATTCAATTTGGTTAAAATCATACATCAAAATTTAAACAAAAAAAAGGGCGTATTAAAATTAACACGCCCAATTAAACCAGTTTAGTTGAAAAAATCACATAGCTTTATTTGGCTTCACCGGAATCGGTTTTTTCCTCTGCCGTATGTTTTTCCGGTTCTTCCGCGATGAAAACTAATTCTTCAGCACCTTCAACATATTTTGCTATAATATTGCTGCCGTCTTTAAATGATCCTCTCAGTATTTCTTCGGCTAACGGATCTTCGACATACTTTTGAAGAGCACGCCTCAAAGGCCTGGCTCCGAATTTAGGATCAAAACCCTTCTCAACCAAAAAGTTCTTCGCACTGCTGTCAAGAATTAATTCCAGCTTATTGTCGTGCATATTATTTAAAAGATCCTTCACTTCGATGTCGATAATTTTAAGTATATCCTCTTTTTCAAGACTTCTAAATATGATTGTTTCATCAAGCCTGTTTAGAAATTCAGGATTGAACAATCTTTTAAGAGCGTCTTCTACAGTGTTCTTTAAATTTGAATAATGATCTTCCGGAGAACTTCCGCCGAATCCGAATGAACCGATCTGCTTGATGTCCTTTGTACCGATATTTGAAGTCATGATAAGAATAGTATTTTTAAAATCAACTCTTCTTCCGAGGCTGTCTGTTAATACACCGTCATCAAGTACCTGCAATAATATGCTGAAAATATCCGGGTGAGCTTTTTCAATTTCATCGAATAAAACAACCGAGTATGGTTTCCGTCTTACTTTTTCGGTAAGTTGTCCGCCTTCTTCGTAACCTACGTATCCGGGAGGCGCTCCGACTAATCTTGATACAGAGAATTTTTCCATGTATTCGCTCATATCGATTCTGATTAAAGCATCTTCGGAGTCGAATAAGTACCGCGCTAATACTTTACAAAGTTCTGTTTTACCGACGCCGGTAGGCCCTAAAAATATGAAGCTACCAATAGGCCGCATCGGGTTTTTTAATCCTGCTCTCGTTCTTCGAATTGCTTTAGTCAACTTTGAAATTGCTTCATCCTGCCCGACAATCTGTCCTTTAAGTGCATCGACCATTTTAAGAAGCTTTTCAGATTCTGTTTGAGCGACACGGTTAACAGGGATTCCGGTCATCATTGCAACAACGGTAGCGATATCTTCATCATCTACATCATGAACAATATCTTTTGTTTTTGCATCCCATTCTCTTTTTGCAAGTTCAAGCTCAGATTGAAGATTTCTCTCTTTATCTCTCAATCTTGCAGCTTCTTCATAATCTTGTTTTTTTACCACATTTGCTTTTTCAAGACGAACGCTTTCAATATCTTGTTCAAGATCCAAAATTTCTTTTGGAACTTCGAATTTCCCCATGTGAACTCTCGAACCGGCTTCATCAATTACGTCGATCGCTTTATCGGGTAAATGCCTGTCAGTTATATAGCGGCTGCTCAACTTAACTGCATTCTCAATTGCCGAATTCGAATATTTCACGTGATGATGCTCTTCATATTTGAATTTAATATTATTCAAAATTTCAAGCGTCTCATCATAGCTCGGCGGATCAACCATTACTTTTTGAAATCTTCTATCAAGTGCGCCGTCGGTTTCAATATATTTTCTATATTCATCCAATGTGGTTGCGCCAATGCATTGAATATCGCCTCTTGCCAATGCAGGCTTAAACATATTCGATGCATCGAGGGATCCCGAAGCACCACCGGCACCGACTATAGTATGAAGCTCATCGATAAATAGAATTACATCTTTTGCTTTTTCAAGCTCATTCATCAGTGCCTTCATTCTTTCTTCAAACTGTCCTCTATACTTTGTTCCGGCAACTAATCCTGCAAGATCAAGAGTGACAACTCTCTTTTCCTGCAAAATACGAGGCACTTTTTTCTGTATGATTCTTAAAGCAAGTCCTTCGGCAATAGCGGTTTTACCCACGCCTGGTTCGCCAATCAATACAGGGTTGTTTTTCTTACGCCTGCTTAAAATCTGTGCAACTCTCTCAATTTCTTTATCACGCCCGACAACCGGATCAAGTTTATCCTCAATTCCCAGTTTCGTTAAATCCCTTCCAAAGTTATCCAGAACAGGTGTTTTAGTTCTCTCAATTTTTCTATCGGGAGCAGGAATAGCACCGCCTAAATCTTTCGGATTCTTGTGGCTGAGCATTGCATTAAGTTCAGCTCTCGCCGCATCGTATGTAACATTAAACTGATGTAATATTTGAGTGGCGATGTTGTCTTCATCCCTTAAAAGAGAAAGCAGCAAATGTTCTGTCCCAATTACATCTGCTTTATAAATTTTAGATTCAATTTGAGTGATTTTTAAAACTTTTTCAGCTTGTTTAGTAAGAGGAATATTACCGATTGTGAGTGTACCTCCGGAAGTTCTAACAGTATCTTCAATTGCTTTTTTAAGTTTCATCAAATCACAATCAAGATTCCGAAGAATTCTGACTGCAACTCCCTGGCCTTCCCTAATAATTCCAAGCAATAAATGTTCGGTTCCGATATAATCGTGGCCAAGTCTTAAAGCTTCTTCCCTGCTCAGTCTGATCACATCCTGGAGTCTATCAGAAAAATTTCCGTCCATGATAATTCCTTAATTTAAATGATAACGCTAATGAGTTTCTGCCTAAATATAAAGATTGAGTTTCCGGTTTTCAAGTTAAGAATAATTCGGAAATTCAACAAAAACTATAGAAATACTGTATATATATGTTGTAACTAAAATATGGCTTTATTTTTATAATACAAGTGTTAAGCTTCATTATAAATTGCCAAGCTTGTTTTAAAGTGACAAGTTTTATACCAAATCACAAATGTTTTAGTTTCCCTAACAAACTCTTATTTCCATAAAAAAATCTAAAAAAAGCCGTTTTTTAAAATGTATTAAAAAGAAAACAAATTCTCCTATTTGACTTATTATAAAGGTCGCGGAACTAAGTATACATTATTTACGATAAAAAATCACGTCAAATTATTTTAATCTTTAAATAATTAATTGCATTCTCAATTATTAGAATCAAAAATTGCCCAAACTTATTCATTAAATAAATCTGCCAAAAAAGCTATTTTCCTTAATAATAAAGAGTAAAATAAGTCTGTATCCGAGACAATTGTTCTTTTATAATTGATAATTTTCGATTCGATTTATGCATTAAAGAAATATTTCGTCTTCTCTAAAATGTTTAACTGAAGTTACAATCGTTTTCAAAAATCAAGAACATAATTATTTATTTAGAATAGTTTCATAAATATTATATTTTTGAATTGCTTATGAAATTTTTCCGGTTGAGTCTAATAAATGTTTGATAAAAAATATAAACTTAAAAGAATAAACGATACAGGACTGATCCATCCGAAACCTGACGAAAAACATTTTGTGATCAGTTATCAAAACCTGTTAAATGCTGCTCAATTTGAGGCTGTCAGTGCAGTTGAAGGCGCTTATTTGCTGATTGCCGGAGCAGGAACGGGAAAAACAAGAACTTTAGTTTACAGGGTTGCAAGGTTAATTGAACTCGGATATGATCCGCAATCGATTTTATTATTGACGTTTACACGGAAAGCTGCAAATGAAATGCTTAATAGAGCGGCACTTCTGCTGGACAATAGATGTTCAAAAGTTAGAGGCGGCACCTTTCATTCCTTCGCTAACCTCACATTAAGAAAATATGCTAAGGCTGCCGGTCTTGACCCGGCATTCACAATTTTGGATCAATCCGACAGCCAAGACGTTGTCAATTTGATTCGCTCACAGGAAGGATTTATCAGCAAAGAAAAACGTTTTCCAAATAAGCAAACTTTGTTTAAAGTTTACAGCTTAAGTGTAAATACAGGGAAAACAATAGATAATATAATTGAAAATGACTATCCGCATTTTTACGAGCAATTAGATGAAATATTAAAAATCCAACAAATTTATACTTCATATAAAAGAAAAAATAATCTTCTTGATTATGACGACTTGCTCGTTCTTCTTAAAAATTTTTTAGAAGAATTACAGCCCGGTGCACGCTCGCTTTTATCAACAATTAAATTTGTAATGGTGGATGAGTACCAGGATACAAATCAACTGCAGGCGGATATTGTTAAAGGCCTGGTTCAATTGAATAATAATGTTATGGTCGTCGGGGATGATTCACAATCGATATATTCATTTCGTGGTGCGAATTTTAAAAACATAATGGAATTCCCGAAATTATTTCGGGATGTTAAAATTATTAAGCTTGAAGAAAATTATCGAAGCACACAGCCTATACTTGACTTTGCCAATCACATTCATAAAATGGCAGTTGAAAAGTACACAAAAACTTTATACACGAGGAAATCAAGTTCGGTTCTTCCTCAAATTGTTGCTGCCGCTTCTGAAAACCTTCAGTCAAAATTTATTGTTGAAAAAATTTTAGCATTGCGGGAAGAAGAAGTTCCCCTTAAAGATATTGCTGTTTTATTCCGCTCTTCTTTTTTCTCTTTCGATCTTGAAATTGAATTAGCAAAAGCGAATATACCATTTCAGAAATTTGGTGGAATGAAGTTTATAGAAACCGCTCATATAAAGGACGTTCTTGCATTTTTAAGAATTGCATCGAACCCAAAAGATATTGTAAGCTGGTACAGGGTTTTACTTCTTCATGAAGGTGTCGGGCCGAAAACCGCACAAAGGGTTTTGGATGAGCTAGCAACTGCAAGATTAACAATTAAAGCAAATCCCGAACAGCAGCCGTCATTCAAATTTAACGAAAAGCTGGTCAGTTTATTTTATTTGCTTTACAATCTTCATACAAAAAACATTCTGCCGAGCGAAAAAGTTCAAATGGTGTTCGATTATTATGAGCCTTTTTTTATGACTAAATATGACGACTTCAATAAAAGGCAAAAGGACCTGGATATTTTTCATAATATCAGTGAAAATTATAAATCACTTGATAGTCTCTTGGCTGATATGGCAATCGAACCGATAATTGAAAGCGCAATCGATTTAGGTGATGAAGATAAAGAAGAAGAATTCGTTACGCTTTCCACGATACATTCCGCAAAGGGATTGGAATGGCATTCGGTTTTTATAATTCATGCGGTTGACGGATTTTTCCCTTCGAACAGATCAGCGGAATCTCTGGAGACGTTAGAGGAAGAAAGAAGATTGATGTACGTTGCAGCAACAAGAGCAAAACAAAATTTATTCATAACTTACCCGATGAATATGTACAGCCGCGAAGCCGGAGTAACATTATCAAAACCATCAAGATTTATTGCAGATGTCACTTCCGAATTAGCCGAGGGCTGGCTGCTGGATGAAGATTTCTAATTCATTAAACGTGAAACTGATATATTTTCAAGTTGTAATGAGGAGAGGAAAGATATCATTTTTAATACTTTAAATTAGAAGGACCACTTACCTCTTATATAAACCGAAGTTCCGTAATCCCCAAATTCCGTTAACGGTTTGCCTTGAAAGAACAAACCGATAATATCTACATCAACATTCGTAATTACCGAATAACTAACCATTGGAAGTATTACGTATGACTTATCATTAGGATTAAAGAGAGCAAAAATATCTCCCCGAATTAGCGGTGTAATATCATAAGCAACTTCCTGGTAAATCGACCACCTGGCTGCCGTAAGCATTCCAAGCTGCGATGCTTCCAATGTATAAGCTCCTGTATTTTTTGTTTTCCCATTACCCGTATATAAAACTTCGGTGTGAATGTAAAATGAATTTGGAAAAGTATAGTCTCCCGAAAGTACACCTGTAAAAACCGGTTTATCATATGCCGATAAAGGAGTTCCACCAATAAGGAAATAAATATATTTGTATTCGGGAATTAAAGTCGGCTTTTGCTCAACTGTAAATTCACCTCTAAAACCTGCATCTAAAATACTGCCCGCCCATGAACCACCGAATATCCAGCGATTATTCGTAACTCCACCAAGCAAGTTAAAATCATAATTCCAAATATTAGTCGACCACTTCCCGGCTTCAATCCATCCGTTCTTTGTTTTACCCGGCCGCACCGCAATTTCAAATTTTGAAACCGGACCGTAATAATATTCCGCTTTAAATGCATCGACTCCCGGACCTGCTTCATAATCAAAATTCAAAGGTGAAACCGGATTAAAAAGATCTGTCGGGTTCCATACCCAGCTTGTACCCCAGGCAATCCTCTGTCTTCCTAGAGTCATATCGAAATTTCCACTGTACCATGTTAAGTATAACCTGTCGGCTTCGAGATATCCAACAGATTTTTTTTCATTCCACAGCACCGCATCTAACTGAGTAAATTGATGATGACTTTTTATCTCATTTAAAAATCCCGGGGTATGCTCAACAGTGCCGCCGTAATATGCTTGCATTCGTAAATCAAATTCACCCGTTAAGCTGCTTGTTGGATACCAGTGCGTGTTTAGCCGTGCGTGAATTAGATTGTCATAATATCTGTCCTGTTCGAACGGAAATTTAGTTGTACTTGCAAGGTCCTCCACAAATCCATCGTAATCAAAAAATGAATTTTGTGCTAACGAACTCATCGTCAAAAATAAAAATAAAAGTATGAAGAGTTTTAATTTCATAAATTAAATAGTATAAATCTCATATGATAAAATTAACTCACCTCTATTTTAATCCACCAATCGACCAATAAACAGTAATCAATAGAACACGGATTTAACGGATCGGACAGATTTTCACTGATTAATTTTTATAATCATTAGTAAATATTTTTCTTTTAAATTGAGGCTCTTTTCCGAAATTTAAAAGCAATCCAACCTCGATGCTCGTCGCTTTTAAATAATTAAGTAACTGTGCTTCATGTTCTTCACATATCCCCTCTGCTGATTTTAATTCGATTATCACTAAATCATCTACTATTAAATCTGCAAAGTAATCACCTACTTGTTGAGAATCATAATAAACTTTAATATTTTTTTGCTGCCCTACTTTAAAACCTATTTTATTTAATTCAATTCTCATTGCATTTTCATATACTTTTTCCAAAAATCCATAACCAAGAGTATTATATACTTTATAAAAAGCTTTTAAAATAGATTCCGTAATTTGACTATGTAACATTTTGCACTCCACCTATTTAATAATTAATTGTTATATAAGATTAAATTTTCTATCAGTGTTAATCAGTACAATCAGTGTCATCCGTGTTCTATGACTCGCAGATAACGTATTAATCTAATAGATAGGACAGAACTTTACGAATTAATTTGTATTTACCGCTTGTTCTCTCACCTGATCGTTTTTTATCATTCCATCCATTAGAGTTACAATTCTATGTGCCCTTTTAATTACTCTTGCATCATGTGTGGAAAAAACGAATGTCATACCAAATTCGTGATTTAAATTTTCCATCAAATCCAGTAATGCACCGGCAGATTGCGAATCAAGATTTGCTGTCGGTTCATCAGCCAAAACGAATGATGGATGAGATGCAAGCGCTCTTGCAACGGCAACACGCTGCTGCTGTCCACCGGAAAGCTGCGACGGTCTTACATCAAGTTTATCTTCTAATCCGACTGACTTTAATAATTCAATTGCACGTTTTTCTCTTTCTTCTTTAGACACATTTTGAAGCAGCATAATGAACTCGACATTTTCTTTTGCCGTAAAAACCGGGATTAAATTATAAGCCTGAAATACAAAACCAATATGATGCAGCCTGAACCCGATTAGATCATCTGTCTTGTAAGTTGAGACATCCGTATTATCTATTATTATCGAACCCTGTGACGGCTGATCGAGTCCGCCGATCATATTCAGCAAAGTTGTTTTACCGGAACCGGAAGGACCGACAATCGCAGTGAACTCACCTTTTTCAATATTTAGATTTACGTCATTCAAAGCATTTACTGGAACGGCTGTTGTATTATATACTTTTGATAAATTCCTCACTTCTATTAAAGACATTTTATTCTCCTTATTTTTTTAACCACATAGACACATAAGTCACATAGCTCAAATTCTATGTTCCTATGTGGTTTAAATTATTTATTCATCTTTTAAATCACGGCACAACTCATTGACAAAGGTTTTTAGTGCTTCTTTAAATAAATTTGCACAATTTCTAATATGTTCTAATTGCGTTTGCCGGCTGAAGCTTAATTGCTTTTATCGCTGGATAAATTGATGCAAGAACCGCTGTTATAATTATCATAACTGTAAGCATCGGGTAAAACGAAACCGGAAGTTCAGGGTATAACTGTGTACTTATTCCGAAGGAAGAAAAAGCATCTGCAAAAATCGAAAGGTTTATCCCTACACTCGCAAAATATAAAATTGTAAACGCCCCGACTATCATACCGATGATTCCTCCGAAAAGAGACAACATCACGGTTTCATAAATAATCATCTTAAAAATTCTTAACCTCTTCATTCCAACAGCAAGCAACACACCAAGCTCCCTTATCCTGTCTAACACAGACATCAACATTGTATTAGTAACTCCGAACAGTAAAGCAAACAGAATTATTCCCAGGAATATATAAAGCTCAACTACAAGCATCTCATAAGTAAGATCGAGTTCAGGTGCAATCTCTTTCCAATTCTGAACCGATAGATCCGAAAATTCCTTTTTCAGTTGACTTGTAACAGCAGACAATTGCTGCGGGTCTTTTAATTTTATTAGAATCTCATGAACAAACGGCGAAACGTTAAGTATTTTATATAAATCAGCACTCTTTACAAACACCGTTGATTTATCAAAATTACTTGACTGTGATTTGAAAATTCCCGCGATCCTGCATGCTGCATAAGTTATTGTTCCATCCGGCGCCTGGAAGCTTAAAATTATTTTTGATTTCAATTTTAAGCTGAGCTTTTTTGCAAGTTCGGCTCCAACTACAATAGGGTTTCTGATTTTACTTTGAAAATAATTTCCATCCGTAATCTTTGAAGAAATAGAAGTAATATTTTTTTCATCGCCCGGATTTATCCCAATAATATTAACACCGGATGACGAAGTCGGCGATGAAGCCATTCCCTCAATAACTACATGCTGGGCAACGGATGCAATTTCCTTATTATTTTTTAATTCGGCAATTATTTTATTGGGCTCTGGAATCGTATTGGTAATCAGCTTCTCTTTCTGGAATTCCCTGGTATGAATTTGTATATGAGATAAATCCCGTTCGATAGCCGAATTGATCGCCGAGTCCCACATTCCGAACATTACGGCAGAGGCAAATAGTCCTGCCCACAAACCGAGAATAATTGCAATTAAAATAATCAGGCTTCTTTTTTTATTTCGCCAAATATTTTTCCATGCTAACGATAGTAACATAATTTAAATTCCTCTTAATCTCTTAAAGCTTCAACTGTTTTTAATTTTCTGATATACGAGAACGGATAGAAGGCAGAAAATAATGCGATTGCCAAAACCGTCCATATCTGTGCTAAAAACATTCCGGGGTAAATTGCAAAAGGCAAAATCGGTTCGAAACCGAATGCCAGGTATGCCTTTGCAGCATTGCCGGTTAAATAAATCGGGTTATGATAGAAATAAATGAGAACCGGTATACTCGCCAAGGCTCCGGTGATTACTCCAATTAAAGAAATTAAAAGAGTTTCAATTGTTGTAACCAAAATTAATTTCCATTTTTTCATTCCGACCGAAATTAAAATCCCGAATTCATGAGACCGTTCCGCAGTCATCATCATAATTGTTCCGAATATCCCGAATCCGATTACTATATACAAAATCCCAAGCATGATTATTCCGCCTGAGTTATCCGATTCAATGCTTTGAACCAATTCAGGAAGCAGTTGGTCCCATGTCATTACTTCATAATTATTGTTGAACATGATTTTAACTTTGTTAAAAACCGCATCCTGTTCCGAAGGATCATTAAGCATGATGGATAATGAAGTGAGCCTTCCTTGAGCTGAAAATAACCATTGAGCATAATCCAAACTTAAATAAAGCATTGACTTATTAAGTTCCGGCAAAGTAAATTTCACGATCCCGATTACCGGTACCTGTGCAGCGGCAGTCATTCCATGATAGCCCTGGCCGTAAATAACTACGCTGTCTCCGACGGAAACTTTAAGCAGTTCCGCTAATCCTTGTGCTATTAATGCACCCTCCGAATTTGCTTTTAAATATTCACCGGAAGTAACTTTTTTCGCAAGCTTGGTCATGCCGTTCTCTTTTTGGGGATCTACTCCGTTTATTTGCGCTACTTTAGTAAAATTTTTATGCGAGACAAGCGCATAAGATTCCAGGCGCGGCACAACATCGGAAACTCCTTTTATTTCATGAATCTTATCCTGTATATTTTTTGAAACAACCATACTCTGTTCGAGGGATTTTTTATCCCAATAATTTTTGCCGTGTACCTGGACATAACCGGTGTAGGTACTTACCGCAGCTTTTATCATATAGTTATAAGATCCTTTTTGCATTGAACGCATTAGCAATGCAAGTATAACCGCGAAAAAAACCGAGGCGGACGCAATTAAAGTTCTTTTTTTATTTCTCCACAGATTACGCCACGCAAGCGAGAAGTATGTCTTCATATTTTAGGTTCCATTTTTTAAAAATAGTTTCATTCTTCCCAATCACAGGTTATCGGTCATCAGTAATCAGTTATCGGTCTCTTCGCAAATTACTGATTACCGATTACCGCTCACTGATTACCAATT
>CAZKUR010000092.1:0-15445 GCA_964556005.1 uncultured Ignavibacteriaceae bacterium
AAATGATACAAAATAAAAAAAGCTTTTTTATTTGGTTCTTTCGTGAAGGATAATTATAATGAAGACAGCGACATTGATATTGCTTTATTCTTAGAAGATATATCGAACAGTTACATTGAAATGATAAATATTATGAAATTAATAAGAAAACTCGATTTGAGAATTGAACCCACCCTTTTCATTACAGGGATTTTAATTCGAACAATCCGTTAACCGTACAAATAAAAAAAGACGGTTTACCTTTAATGTAATTCGAAAAAGGTTTATGATTAATATTTTTAAGATTAAATGAATACTAATTATATCTTTGATCTGTGAGTTTTAACAACATTTTTTACCAATATCAGCAATACTTTGAAACCGGATTTTACAAAAATGTTATTATTTCGGTACACTTTTTTAATCATTTTTTACAATTTTTTTCTTGACATTATTCAAATTTATTCGAATATTTAGACTAAATTTATAAGGGAATTATTATTATTGAAGAATTTGCTACTAGTTATTAAATAGTTTCGATTTAATTAACCAGGATAGCAAATTAATGCCGATTAAGGGATTATCTCTGGTCGGTTTTTTTCTATTTAACCGGAACATTTATAGGAGGAATCAGTAAATAGGTAATTGATACTTACTTATTAGGTAATTGATCTTCAATAACATAGAAAGGAATGCAGCGATGAAAACCGTAAACGCAAAGATTGAGAACCCCCTCTCAGATCTTATAAGCGATGAAATTTACGAGCTCCTTAACACTCACGGTTTGATAGATGAAAAATCTGTCCGCGATTACCAAATCCGGAAAAAATTCAAACAGTTGAGAGCCAATAAGGTCAGCGCCGGCGATGCCATCGATTCGATAAGAGAGGAATACCCGTATCTGCAGTTCGACACAATTAGAAAAATTGTATATCAAATAAGCAAATAATGAACTTGACAAAGTTAATTAGTAGGTTTATATTTTCATGACTCTTTCAAAGGGTTCTCCCCTGCCCTTTGATGGAAACGAGTCGAGCCCAGTGGTCCCCCATCGCTGGGCTTTCTTTTATAAACTGGAGTTATAATGGCAAAAAAAGTAAAAAGAAAAAATATAAGAGTTCAAAAAAAGGCAGTTAAGGTTTCACCTTTTAATATTTACTGGACCAAAAAAAATTATACATTCCTGTTTATAGGAATGGCTGTTATAGTTTTGGGCTTTTATCTTATGAGTGTAGGCCCATGGAATAGTTTTGTTTCATTGGTAGTTTCACCTATTGTGCTGGTAATCGGTTATGTTTTTGTATTCCCACTTGCAATACTTTATAAGAATAAGGGAGAAGAAAAAACTACCGAAGAAAAAATCAAACAGCCGGAAGTAAAACAAAACATAGTAACAAAAGCCTAATTTTATTTTAATATTAGGGGTTTTATTTTTATTTTAAAAATGTTAATACTCTTTTTGGTCTGTAAATCAAATCTAAAAAGATTAGTTTTCGTAAATTTAATTTCGATTTTATAGCGGTTCAATTTTTCTCTTCAAAATAATAAGTCAAACTAATTGACTAATTTAACTTTTCAAAAATTGGTTCACCTCAAGGGGCTTCTTTCGGTTGAGGGAATTGGTCCTGCCAAAATCCGTAATCTTCTATCCAAATTTAAATCTATTGAAAATATCTTAGGTGCGAATTATAACACTTTGAAAGAAGTACATGGAATAAGTCCGAATATTGCTGAAAGAATCCATAAAGCCTCTGTTAAAATAGATGAGATATCTGATGCCACGGAAAAAGAATTAAACAAACTTGAAAAATTAAAAGGCAGCATAATTACTATTTGGGATAAAGAATATCCGAACCTATTGAAAAAAATTTATGACCCTCCTCTTCTGTTTTATATTAAAGGCAACCTAAATGTAAAAGATGATTATTCAATCGCAGTAGTTGGTACAAGGCAGCCGACAAGCTATGGAATAATTTCTACAGAAAAAATAGTTTCAGATTTAGTAAATCAAAATATTACAATAGTCAGCGGATTAGCAAGGGGTATTGATTCTCATTCGCATAACACCGCACTTAAATTAAATGGAAGAACAATTGCGGTAATAGGATCTGGTTTGGATGTAATTTATCCGCCGGAAAATAGAAAATTATTTGAATCCATAGCTGAAAGCAGTGCAATTATAAGTGAGTATGAATTAGGCACAAAACCGGATGCTCCTAATTTTCCTAAAAGGAATAGAATTATTTCAGGATTATCTCTTGGTACAATTGTAATAGAATCGGGAATAAACGGTGGCGCCATGCGTACTGCAGAGTTTGCATTAGATCAAAATAGAGATGTATTTGCTGTCCCCGGGAATATCGGAGTAAAGCAATCTGAAGGAACAAACTTATTAATTCAGAGAGGCGAAGCTAAACTTATCACAACAGCTGAAGATGTTTTGGTTGAATTGGAATTAAAGCTAAAACCCATCATCGGGAAAAATATACCAAAACCGCAAGTTGAATTAAATTTATTCGAAGAAAAAATATTGAATTCACTCGAAAACGATCCGGTGCAAATAGATAAAATTTCACAAATAACCAATCTCACCACAGCAGACTGCCTTGTTCATCTTTTATCTCTTGAGTTTAAAGGTTTGGTAAAGCAATTACCGGGAAAAATGTTCGCTAAATTATAATTGCCTATTAAGTAACCGAGTAATCTCTTCCCTTAGTAAACTAAATTTATTCGCTGTATAAAATTCACGGTCTTTTGATTCCAGTACTGAACCGAGTACCACCTTAAAATCTCCTTCTTTAAACTGATTAATTATTTCGATTATTTTTTTTAATGTTTCCTTTTCCGCAGACAATTCAACTCCACGCATTAACAGAAATTCCATGTCGAAACAATCCCTGATTAATTTTCTGGATAAAAGAGCATTGACTTTGTTTTTCATCATTTGTTCAAGTGTAAGCCCTTTCACCATTACCTGTTTTGTAGAATATTTTGAGAAAGCAATTTTCTTCTCCCATTTAAAATCTTTATCAGGGTAATCAGGTATTTCATTTCGAATTTCGATTTTTAAGCTCCTTGTTATATCAGATGCACGAAATTCGAATAAAATTGTATTTCTTTTATTATAAGCGTCAATAACACTATAGTTCTCGGAAAGCAATTTTTTTATTTTAGTAAACACAAGCTTTGAATCCTGATTCTTCGTTAATGATAGTAACCAAAAATCCATATCGGTGGAGTACCGATTTAAATTGTGGCACAGCCTTAGCATAGTACCTCCGCCAAAGCAAAGCGAATCAAGAATCCTAATGCTGTTTAATTTATCGAGTACTTCTATCTCGCGCACTTCTAAATCTTGTAACTGCTGCATAGTCTATTCCAGTATAATTTTGCTCTATCATTACTTTTTAGAAGATACTTCGCGATATTTTTTTTATTGATTTTTTTAAAATCAACAGCTTCATAGTCGCAGTTATATCTTCCCATTGATGAAAGATAAATAATATCGGCAAGGGCTTTGTCCGGTTTCGCTATGAAAAAATCAGCCCGGCCGCCGAACGATTCAAACCCTTCATACATACTTCTCTTAATTAAGGTATATGTGAAAGTAAAATTTTTTACTTCAATATAACTTTTTCGTTTAAGCGAAACCGATTCCACAAAATTTCTTTGCTGCTGCGTTGAAATATTATAGAAGCTTAATGCCGAAAGAAGAGAAATATAAGAAGGTATCTGAAGAAAATTAGCAATTCTAAATAATTCTTCTTCCTTTAAAGTATTGATTTTAGATGGGGTTATGTAGAAATCTTTTTTTAATCTAAAGAGTTTTCCCTTTTTAACATACCTCGATGCGGTGACTTTTGCAGATTCTCTACTTATAGAAAGTGCCGCTGCAATATCATCTATACCTAAAAATAATCCGGATTTTGTATTTAATTTATCAGCCACTTAGTAAGTATAGATAATTAACACTATTGTTAATTTAGTGTATTTACCGGAAAATTCAAAAATTTCAAGATTATTTTGCTTAACCTATATTTATTGAAAGATTAAATGTACTTCTTCTTCGCCTTCCACAGAAACTTCAACCAATCTTTTAATTTCTTTTCCTGGCCTATTTCTGTAGGGAAATAATACTGAGTATTCTTCAATTCATCCGGTAAATAATTTTCATCAAGAAAATGATTTGAATAATCGTGAGGATATTTATATTCTTTTCCGTAACCGATGGCTTTCATCAACTTGGTTGGAGCATTTCTTAAATGTATTGGAACAGGAAACAGAGGTTTATTTTTTACATCCGATAAAGCTCTTTCCACTCCAAGGTAAGAGGCATTACTTTTCGGCTGGGCTGCTAAATAAGTAGTGCATTGCGCAAGAACAATTCTCGCTTCAGGCATTCCGATTTTATCCACGGCTTCAAAAGCAGCGTTTGCAAGTACCAACCCGTTTGGCGATGCATTACCGATATCCTCAGAAGCAAGTACCACAAGCCTTCGCGCAATAAATAAAGGATCTTCACCGCCTTCAAGCATTCTTGCAAGCCAGTAAAGCGCTGCATCGGGATCGCTTCCTCTGACACTTTTGATAAATGCCGAAATAACATTATAATGCTCTTCGCCGCCTTTATCGTAAATGATATTTTTTTTTTGAACTATATTCTCAAGAACTTCTTTAGTTATTTTTACTGGCTGATTATCAATTTCCTGGACAACCGAAACTTCAAGAATATTTAATAATGTTCTTGCATCGCCGCCGGAAAGATACATGAGGAAATCGCGGTCAATTGTTTCAATTTTGACTTGAGAAATAAATTCATCTTTTGTTAATGCCGAATCCAGTATTGCATTTAAATTATCCTTTGATAATTCATCCAGGATATAAATTCTCGCACGGGAACGCAATGCGGGAATCACTTCAAACGAAGGATTTTCTGTTGTTGCACCAATTAAAATAATTAATCCGGATTCAACGGAATTCAGCAGTGCATCCTGTTGTGCTTTATTGAACCTATGAATTTCATCGATAAATAAAATTGTTCTTCTATTTAACAGTCTATTGTTTTTTGCAACCTCAATAATTGCCCTAATATCTTTAACACCGGAAGAGACGGCATTGATTTGATGAAAATCGGAATTTGTCTGAGCCGCAATTATTTTAGCTATAGTGGTTTTGCCTGAGCCGGGCGGACCCCAAAGAATAAACGAACTTAAGGAATCCTTTTCAATCATCATCCGGATAGGTTTTCCCTCGCCCAACAAAGAATTTTGTCCCTGAAATTCGTTGAGTGTTTTAGGACGGATGCGCTCAGCTAATGGTATTGGCGGTGATTTCATGTCATTATTTCTCAATCACTTCAACTTGTTTTTCACCTTTTCTCTTCATGCCGTATTTTTCGCGTGCAACCTGCTCTATCTTTGCCGGAATATTATTCTTTAAAGAATCAATCTCCCCTTGAAGTCTTTTATTGGTTTCTTGCAGCGTAGAAATCTTTTCATTCAAATCATTTATTTCAGATCTCAATTTCATGTATTTAACCAAACCTTCCCTGTTAAAAAGAATTATTCCTAAACCGATTAATACAACTACTAAAACAAGGTAAAACTTAAACTTATTTTTTCTTGACGTAGCCATTTACAAACTTGCTTTTACAATTTTGTCAATTAATTCTTCAAATGAAATTCCTACTGCTTTCGCCATTTTAGGAACTAAGCTCGTCGATGTCATTCCTGGTAAAGTATTTACTTCCAGGCAATAGAATTCATTATCATTGTTTAAACGAAAATCTACCCTTGCATAAACTTCACAGTTCAATGCCTTATAAGCTTTCAGCGCATTGTCTTGAATTTTCTTAAAAATTTCTTCCGGTATTTTAGCCGGTACTTCATACTCCGTCAATCCGTGTGTATATTTTGATGCATAATCATAGAAGCCGGATTTTGGTTTTATTTCCAGAACAGGTAAAGTTTTATCATCTAAAATTGCAACCGTCATTTCCCTGCCGGGAATATATTTTTCCACTAAAACTTTATTCGAATATTTTAAAGCAAGCTTAATTGCTTGTGCAATTTCGTTCTTGTTTTTACAAATTGATAGTCCGACTGTTGAACCCTCATCATTAGGTTTAATTACACATGGAAGACTAATCTTTTCTTCAATCTTTTTTAAATATTCCTCTTCCGGTTCATCTTTATAAATTATAATCCAAGCAGGAGTTTTTACGTCGTATTTTTCAAACATTATTTTTGAAATTTCTTTATCCATAGCCATCGCACTGGATAAGACATTCGAACCTGTATATTTAATTCCTCTCAATTCAAGAAGAGATTGAACTGTTCCATCCTCACCCCATTTACCATGCAAACCTAAAAAGGCAAGATCAACATCGTCGAATAATTCTGAATTGATTGCATCTACATAATTTCTGTTAGATATTCCCGCAAAATTTTTTCCAGAAAAAAAATCTTCAAGATTACCTGGTTGGTTTCTTCCAAATGCAGGATCAACTAATTTTGTAGGATAACCCAACGAAATTAAAGCTTTATAAATCGAAGAAGAGGAGGATTTGGAAATCTCTCTCTCCGCGGATGTTCCTCCAACTAAAAGTGCAATTCTAATTTTTTTATTTTGTTCCATATATTGTTATAAAAGGAATTATTAATTCACGGTACTCAAAACTGTTATTGAATTTTCCTGATATTTTGAGTCTGTATGAAAATTATTTTTAACATTATAGCAAAACTTTCAAGTTGCGGATTTTAACTTAAAACGTGCCTTACCATAAAAGTAATTTTGTCATCACCAACGAAGCCTGCCTTTGTTGAAGCGGCTTACCTGCACGCCTGCGTGTTGGAACTCTTCGGAGTGCAAACACATAGCGTTTCGCGTAGGCAGATGAAGTGATCTAACTTTTGAATTAAAAACGAAAGATTGCTTCACTCGAAGACTCGCTCGCAATGACTTTTTTCTTCTTTTTGGCCAGCCACAACTACAGACTAATTATGTATTTTTACACAGTCCCTAATGGTCGTGGCAATTCAAAACAGAAATTTCGAGACATAAATTATTAATAAAAATTTTATCTTTGCTAAACAATATTTTATACGCTTTCCTCTGTGCTAATCAGGAAACGAGCTTCCAGAATCCGGTCATCAGAAAACATTCCTCTCATCCTGAACAATGCCATATGTTTTCTCACTAATGCTTAACAGTTTACGCACCTCATCGTCCGGCAACTCATGAATTTTCCCTAATAAGCTGGCTGTATGAATAATTTTAGATGCATGTTCTAGCTTTTCCATTTTATAATAAACATCATCTAAAGATTTACCTATTGTTACCGCTCCGTGGTTCTCTAACAAGAAAGCAAATGAGCGAGCAATATATGGTTCTAAACTAAACGGTAATTCTTCAGTCGATGGAGTACCGTATTTGCAAAGCGGTACTTTGCCGAGTGTTAAAATTACTTCGGGGAAAACATTTTGAGTTAATCCTTTTCCTGTTATTGCAAAAGCGCTTGCATAAACAGGATGACAGTGAAGAACAGATTTAATTTCGGGGCGTTTTGAATAAATATAAAAATGAAGTTTTAATTCTGTTGTAACTTTGCCTCTGCCGGTTAATATTTTCCCTTTTGAATCTATTTCTAAAATATCATCCGGTGTTACTTCTCCCTGACACACACCGGAACGCGTAATTAAATATTTGTTATCTTCAATTTTAAATGATACATTTCCATCGTAGGCAGAAACAAAACCGTGAGCATAAACTTTATGACAAACTTCAATTAGCTTTTCTTTGTCTGACATTTTCTTTCCAGCTCTTCTACTAATTTTAAGCTTACCAATCCGTCATTCCCATCGGCAAAAGGTTTTTCATTTTTTAAAAAAGATTTTTGAATCGACTTGAGAGCATATATCATTTTATTGGCTCTTTTCCTGAATGTTTTTCGTGCCTCGCCGTCCAGAATTATATTTAATTTAGCAGTACCATGTTTAACACCGATCAAATTATCCAAACTAATTACCCCTCGATGTCCTAAAATTTCAATTCTATTAAAGGCTTTTTTATTATTTCCCGAAACGTTAAAATAACCGTAACCGCTTTCCTTAAATTTTAAAACCGCAGCAGCAAAGTCTTCGACTTCACTTTTATAAACCACATTATCAATAAAACCGTTTATTTCAACAATCTCTCCTCCGAAGAAACGAAGCAGATCAATCATATGAGTGCCTAAATCGCGCAGAACACCTCCCCCGCTTAACTCTTTTACAAATCTATAGTTATTATTGGGAGCGAAATCGATATTAAAATTTAAGCTGATGGAAACAATCTTTCCAAGGATCTGATTATCGGTCAATTCTTTTGCTTTTTTAATTAATGGATGAGCACGGTAGATATAATCGACCGCAAAGGTAACTTTATTATCTTGACAGACTTTTACCATTTCATCTGCTTGTTCGGAAGTTATTGCGATTGGCTTTTCACAAAAAATATTCTTTCCTGCTTTAGCTGCTTTTATAACCTGCTCATAATGATTGATATTTGCACTCGCAATGTAAACAGCATCTATTCCCGAGTTCAAAAATTCATCGTAATCAGAATAAAATTTAGGAATTCCGAATTTCATTGATAAAGATTTTGCGCGGGAGTTGCTGCTGCTGAATACAGATTCTATCTTACTTTTTCTAAGGAGCTGCATTGACGGGATGAAGGACATTTCCGCAAACCTCCCCGCACCCGCAATTCCCCATTTAATTTTTTTTGATCTCGCTCTAATTGTCTTGCTCATAATTTCTTTTATAAATTATTATTGATTTACCCTTCTTGAAGTAAACCGGACATGTAAATTATCTACACAAATTGTTTAAATAATTTCAGCTTGTCCATTAGCTTTTTTACGGGTTTAATATTCTGCAGAATATAAAAATGAACACCCGGCACATTTTTATTGAATAATTCCTCTACCTGTTTGGCCGCCCACTCGGCACCGATATCCATTACGTGTTCCGGTTTGGCAGCATATACTTCATTGGCTAATTCATCGGGAATGTTTATATAAAAGTTCTTGGGAATCGAGACCAGGTGAGATTTTAAAGTCAGTATTTTCAATCCCGGAATAATAGGAACCGTAATTCCCGCTTCCCTGCACAACTTAACATAATTAAAGTAAGCATTATTGTCAAAAAACATCTGGGTAACAATATAGCTTGCGCCTGCATCGACCTTTTCTTTTGTGAACCTTATATCAGTTGAAAGGTTGGGAGCTTCAAAATGTTTCTCAGGGTATCCGCCGATACCGATACAATAATTTGTAGGTTTTGCATCAAGTAATGAATCTTCGAGATATTTTCCTTTATTCATACTTGAAATCTGCTTAACAAGATCTACAGCATACTGGTTGACACTTCTACCTATGGGAACCGGCTTGTTATAACCGCTGTCATCGCCGCGGATGGCGAGTAAATTTTCAATTCCAAGGTAGTTTAACTCGATTAAAAAATCTTCGGTTTCTTCCCTTGTAAATCCTTTTGTAAGGACATGCGGAACCGCGTCTATGCTGTATTTGTTTTGAATAACCGCACAAATTCCAAGAGTGCCCGGCCGTTTCCGTTTTATTTTTTTCTTAATCCCGGAGTCAGTCTCATCATAAAAAACTTCAGCCGAGTGGCTTGTAATATCGATAAAAGGCGGATGATATTTCATTAAGTCTTCTATAATTTCAAGAAGGCTTTTAATATCTCCTCCTCGCTGGGGTGGAATAAGCTCAAAACTTATTAATGGATCTTTTGCTTTTTCTAAATGCTCTAAAACTTTCATCAGTACCTTTGAACAATTTCTAACAGCGCAAATTTAATATTTTATTCTTTAAACAACACATACTCCACCATATAAAATTTCTTTATATTAATTTAAAGTGAGTTATCTTAAATTGAATTACTTTTATATTAATTTTTTATTAACATTTTGAGCAGCGTTTTCATCGAACTAATTTCGGATTCCTGACTTCACTAAAGTTTCGTCAGGCAAGTTGGATTTTGAATTTTTAAATATTATTAAAATATCTTTCTTTAAGAGTATCTTTTTATTTGAAATCATAATAAAGAAGAAAGGTACGATCTCTATTCTAATGATTTTTAAGAGATGCTGAAGGGATTAATTCCAGCAGATGATTTTTCGGATTTGTAATTGACTTTACATCGGTTCGGATAGTCAGATATTTTCCGGTCAGCCACATATGAGCCATATCCCTGTAATAATCACTCAGAACATTGCCCGATTCCCCGGTAGTTAGAATTAAATAAAATCTATCCGGTTTTGAAAAATCAAAAATAAACCTCATCGACGGCCCCAATAAATTTTCGAATTCCTTATGTGAGAATTCGGAATATTTGGAACTGCTTTTTGCAAAGCTGTATTCAGTGTTAAAGATAGTCGTACCGTCACCCCCTATGCTGAAAGGTCCGATATCAATGTATTTATCAATTAATGACGAATAACCGCTGAAGGGATGTTTAAACACTGCTTTATGAAGTTTGCCCCACTGCCACCCAGCAATATTTTTTCCAAATTTATTTTCAAGCTCCGTTAACGCTTCACTCAAACTTTTACGAATGATTACATCGCGCGTTTCAATTTCTTTTGTGTTAACATCATCGAACCAGGAAGAACTAGGCTCTTTCATTAATTTCATCACGCTTCTCAGAGGAACATTCTGCAAGAAAATGAATTCATTAAATAATTTTTCTCCCATTTCATCTTCGTAAATATTTTTCAGAAGATGTTTGAAGAAAACCGAATAGATTGCCGGAACCTGGCTGTACTGGCTCATATCAAAATCCCAGTCCTTAAACAAATTGATTGCGGTTTGAAGATTCTGATCTGTAATCTCAAATCCATCAAATGCATTTAAAATATATGGAGTTAATTCTCTTGCATACGGAGAGACGAAATCCATCTGGAAGTCTTTAAAATCATGTACGGAATAATTTTTTTTCTGTGTCAGCAGTTCATCTATTCTTTCAATCCTCGACGGCGGCTCCCATAGATTTGAAATGTAATACTTAAAATTTTTTTCCGTTTTATTATTTGCCGTTGCTATAAAATCCTGCGGCGGATTGAATAAAGAAGGAAGTTCACTCTGCGGTACATATCCTTTCCAATTATATTTGTTTGTAGTTCCATCGGCAACAAAAGTCATCGAATTACCCGGGCGGATAGGAAGTTTTCCGCCGTATAAATAACCTATGTTTCCGTACTTATCAGCGTAAACAAAATTTTGCCCTGGAGTTGTAAAATAACTTACACCTTCTTTAAACTCATTCCAGTCTTTTGCAGTATTGACTTTATACATTGCAAGCATTTCATTACTAATCTCATTACCGAGCCATTTCATACTGATCGCGGATGAATCGATGGCTTTATCATTGTAAACAAAAGAGAAGGGATGAATATTCGAAATAATTGGGCCGTGATCTGTTATTCTAATTTTAATGGGTACGCTTGAGGAATCTTTCACTTTAATCGTATCATTAATTACTTGAAGCTTTTCCCACTTATTATTATAAAAATATTTTGTTTTGGATGAATCGAGTTTTTCGGAATAAAAGTCCGCTTCATCTTCCATTATATTTGTAAGAACCCAGGCAATGTCCTGATTTTTACCGATTACAACTCCGGGCATTCCGGGTAACGTAACTCCTTCTACATTCAATCCGTTGCTCCGAATTACTGCCGCATACCATCTTCCGGGAGCGCTGTAAGAGAGATGAGGATCGTTTGCAATTATAGGTTTGCCGGAAGCAGAGAGTTTTCCATCGATAACCCAATTATTTGAACCGATATGTGTGCCGCCCCAATTCATAAAATTTCTAAAGCTTTTGTCTATCTCAATAAGCGAAGTTCTAATCTTCGGAATTTTTTTTAAATTGGATTCAATTATGTGAGGCGCATCTTCAGGAAAATCCGGGATAATTTCCATCGCTTTTTGTTCACCGAACTTTTGTACTAATTCGGAAAACGATAAATCTGCCCACCATGAAATATTTAAATCCCACGCCATCATTCGGATAGTAATTATGCTGTGAACAGGTTTCCAAAGCTCAGGAGTATAACCCAAAATATCAAACTCAATTGGGTAATGTCCTTTCGCTTTCTTTATATATAGGTTCACTCCGTTCGAATATGCTTGAAGAATTTTCAACGAAAGCGGATCAAGTTTTTCTACAATCTTTTCAGCAGTTCTTGCAATACCTACAGTACGAAACATTTCATCGTAAGCTATTGTCCTTGTACCGAATATTTCGCTCAACCTTCCCTCTCCTGCTCTTCTGACTAAATCCATCTGGAACATTCGTTCGCGAGCATGTAAGTAGCCGAGTGCAAATGCAGCATCTTCCGGATTTTGAGCAAGTATGTAAGGAATCGCCATACTATCGGTATAAATCTTAACTTGATTTTGTATGTGTGCCGTTGTTACTTTTCCGTCATAATTTGGTAAGGAAGCAATAAGCATTCTATAAAAGATAAAACCGCCAATGAGGAAAATGATAAGAAACGAAACTAAAAGACTAAATAGAACTTTAACCCACTTTCTCATTTAGTTAAGCCTTGTTGGAAAAAAGTATGATTCATCTATTTAAAAGTAATGTATAATTTTTTAAATACATATATAAATAAAAACAGCAGCAAAATAAATTTTCATGATCGATTTACACAGAAAAGAAATTATTTAGAAAATGAAGATAAGTTAATTCAATGCATATGCTGCATTTGCGATGTTGAAGACATTTTAGGACTCACATAAGGAATACCGAGATTAAGACCGCGAAGGATAAAAATTGCAGCCAGCAGCAATGCAAAGATAGGTGTTAGTCTTGATAATTTTCTTCTGAAATTCAGGCTGATAAATTTTCCAAAAACAGAAACCGCAAACATAGCCGGGAAGGTTCCAAAACCAAACAATGCCATGAATAAAATTCCATTTAAAATACCTCCTGCCGCCATGGCACCTGCTAACCCGATATAAACAAATCCGCAAGGAAGAAAACCATTTAAAATGCCAATCAATAATAATGATGCCGGATTATTCTTTTTAAATAGTGAACTGATTTTTATTTTTAGAGGATTAATTATTTTTTGAATTATTCCAAAAGCATAAAGTTTACTTCTATACTTTGAAGGAATAAGTATAAAGATAAGGATTAACACTCCAAGAATTATCGAGAGGCTTTGCTGGAATCCCCATAGCTTAAATTTCATTCCTATTAAGCCGAATAATCCTCCCATTAAAGAGTAAGAAATTATTCTTCCGATGTTGTATAAAATTCTTCCGTTAAAAAAGGAAAAGTTGGATTTGCTTGAAACCGGCAAAGCAAGTGCAATTGGACCGCACATGCCTATGCAGTGAAAGCTTCCGAAAAAACCTATTGCTAATGCTGCAAGTATTTCAATGTTCATAAAAATTAAAGAAAATTAATTGATATAAACCGGCTGCTCTGAATAATAATCATTATTATTCATTATCCAGTTTATCTTTAAGCGCCAATATCCTTTTAATAAATTAGATACATTAACCGCCTGTTCGCGGTTGTCATCAATTTTTATCGGAACCGAAAAATCTTTTTTATAATCCGACGGCCTGTAAAAATATAATTCTCCTGTAATATTAGCTGTATCAGGAAATGATACATAAAGAGTTTTATTCAAAACATTTACTTTTATTTTTTCATTTAATTCGCTTGTTCTTTTTTCCGTATCGATTTGCTTCTGGTATTTTATTTCTTTCTGATAATAATTTTTTGAAACCAGGTCTACATCCTTATTCATCATTGTAACAACAGCAATTAAACTTGCCGTCATAAATAAAATGATGCTAAATAAAATACCGAAGCCCCAGTTAAATTTTATTTTCAATGCTCATTCTCCTCTTCTTCAACCGGACCAAGAAACGAAGTATTTACTTCTTGAATTAATTTGTTATTTGCGTACACACCGATTTTAATAGGTGTATTCATAGTTTTAATTTCGTCTTTTGAGAGTATAATTAAAAATTTTCCATCGTCTATTTCCTGGGGTTTGAGTACAATTTTTTTCCCAATCATTTCCAACTCACCCTTAAGATTTTCAAGACGTAAATTTATTGATGCTACTTTAAAAGTTTTATTTACGACATTTATATCGTAGAGATTGCTTATCATATTGTTGGGCTGCTCTTGATAAAGCAATCCGGCAGTTCTTAAAATATTAACACTAAAATCGGTACGAATCGACATTAAATAACCAAGCAGTCCGAGTAAAGCAATTAAAACAATAGAGTAACCGATTATCCTGGGAGTAAATTTGAACTTTGTTTTTTTCTCAATACCATTTAAAGAATCGTACCGGATTAATCCGCGCGGACGTTCCACTTTATCCATCACATAATTGCATGCATCGATGCAGGCCGTACAATTTACGCATTCAAGTTGCACACCGTTCCTTATATCGATACCAGTAGGACAAACTTCAACGCATAAATTACAATCAATACAGTCGCCTAATTTTTCCTGCTTCTGATTTTTCTTGATTTTTCCTCTCGGTTCACCACGGACATAATCATATGCAATAATAATTGAATCCTGGTCGAGTAAAACGCCCTGCAGTCTTCCATAAGGGCAAACGATAGTACATGCCTGTTCCCTGAAATACGAAAACACCCAGTAGAAAACTCCGGAAAAAATTGTAATGGAAATCAATCCCTGAATATGCTGAAAAGGAGGGTCGGAAATGATTTTAAGTAATTGATCTATGCCGATCAAATATGAAAGGAAAAAGTTTGCAATGATGAAGGATATTGCAAAAAATATGGAATGCTTTAAAGTTTTCTTAAATATTTTTTGAGATAACCAGGGTGCTTTATCCAATTTTTTCTGTGAATTGTAATCGCCTTCAATCCAATATTCGATTTTCCTGAATACCATTTCCATAAAAATTGTCTGAGGGCAAACCCATCCGCAGAATACACGACCGAATACAACCGTGAATAGAATTATGAAAACTACTAACGCTATCATCGCGATAACAAAAAGATGAAAATCATGCGGGCCGAAAGGAATTCCGAATAGAATAAAATTCCTGTTGAGAAAATCGAACAGAACAAATTGATGGCCATGAACTTTTATAAATGGTGTACCAAAAAGTATTGCCAGAAGAATAATGCTTACTATTGTCCGGGCATTATAAAATTTTCCAAAAGGTTTTTTAGGATAAATCCAATTTCTTTTCCCTTCTTTACTGACAGTCGATAACTGGTCGCGAAAATTTTCCTGTTTAGTCGAAACTTCTTCCATTTATATTCATTTCCAATCAATAAAATATTTCAATCGCCATTAGCTTCATACTTTTCACCTTGCGGCGGTTTTGCATTTGCCGGATGTGTTCCATGCAAAGATATAACATAACTTGCAACATCCTGGATTTGTTTCAT
>CAZKUR010000093.1:0-15371 GCA_964556005.1 uncultured Ignavibacteriaceae bacterium
AAAGCAGAATTATGAGGCGAACCCAATAAATTAGGAAGATCAAAAAAAGGATATTCTATTTTAAATTCTCCGTCTGAAAAAGGTTCTACCCACCAGGCGTCAATCCCTGCATAAAAATCCGTATTACTCTTCAAGTGTTCGTACAAATCTTTCTGCTTTATTATATCTCCTCTTGCAACATTAATTAGAATTGCATTTGGTTTCATTTGATTAAGTCTTCTTTTGTCAACCAATCCGTTTGTTCCCTTATTTAATGGCAGCGAAACAACAACGATATCTGAGTTTTCTAATACGTAATCAAGATCATTTAACGTCCCGATAAAATCCAATTTTTCATCGGATTTTCCGGAAGTATTTACAGCAAAAATTTTTGTTCCGAATGGGCGTAATAAGTTTGCCGCAGCCTTCCCGATTCCACCAAAACCTAAAATTGCACATGTAGAATCTTTTAGAGATATGTTGAGCGATTTTTGATCGAATATTCCTTGCGATAAATTATTCTGATTTATTAAAAGCCTCTTCGAGAGTGCGAGAATCATTGCAACAATATGCTCGGCCATCGGTTCGGCATAAGCGCCTTTATTGGAAGCAAATTTACAATTTTCAGGAAACATGCTGAGATCCAGATGATCGAATCCGGCGGAAAGAAGCTGGACAAATTCCAAATTCTTCAATAAATTTTTATCAATCCCTTTCAACTCTCTCGGCGGATTCCATGCGAACATTACTTCGGCTTCCTTCAATGAATCGAAATTCTCATCCTTCAAGAAATTTAATTTACAATGATCCTTCAGAAGACTTTCAATTAATTTCTTCTGGGTTTCGTTTGTTTTAAATGTCACAATTACGTTTTTCATAAGTCTTACTAAAATTGCTATCTTGATTAATAGTGAATTAATTTATATACTTGTATTGCTATTGTATTGACAAAAATTAAAGAAACAAAATGAATAAATCAGCAAACATACAAGCTCGAATTGATCCTAATGTTAAGATTAAAGCTCAAAAAGTTCTTGACAAACTTCATATTTCTATGTCTGAAGCAATCTCTATATTTTTAACTCAGGTTTCTCTTAATAAAGGAATTCCATTTGAAATTAAAATTCCTAATAAATTAACTGAAGAAACTCTTGAAAAGTCTGAAAAGTGGGAAGAGTTACATGAAGTTTCTGATGTAAAACAACTTTTCAAGGAACTCAATAATTGAGATTAATCTATTCCTCCCAATTTAAAAAAGACTTTAAAAAAGTTCAAAGTCAAGGGAAAGACATATCTCAACTTGAAATCGTTATTGAGAAACTCTTAAACAATGAACAATTAGATATCAAATATCGTAACCATAAACTTGTTGGTAAATGGAAAAACTATAGTGATTGTCATTTAGAGCCAGATTGGATTTTAATCTACAAACTGACTAATATTGCATTATTTTTAGAAAGAACCGGTTCTCATTCCGATCTTTTTAAATAACTGTCGTAATTGCAGTTAACAGCTAATTAAAGGTTTACCGATTTCATCGATGCTGTCGGATACCTGAGACCTTTTGCAAATCCTTTCGGCGCAATTTCATTAATTGTTTTTAGGTCTTCTTTTGTCAATTTGACTTCAAGAGCTTTGATGTTTTCCTCAAGATAATTTATTCTTTTAGTTCCGGGTATCGGAACAATGTCATCGCCCTGACCAAGAACCCATGACAAAGCTAATTGAGAAAGCGAACACTCTTTTTGTTTTGCAAAATCTTCCAATCTTTTAATGACATTTAAATTATGCTCTAAGTTCTTATCTTGAAATCTCGGGTTATGCCTTCTGAAATCATTCTCTGCAAGATCATTTATGTTTTTAATTTTTCCAGTTAAAAATCCTCTCCCAAGCGGACTGTAAGCAACCAATCCGATTCCAAGTTCTCTTATTGTATTTAAAATTTCGCCTTCGAGATCTCTCGTCCATATAGAATATTCCGATTGTAACGCCGTTATTTTATGAATTTTATGTGCTCTTATGATAGTTTGCGCAGATGCTTCGGACAGCCCTAAAAATCTGACTTTTCCTTCTTTGACAAGAGAAGACATAGCGCCAATTGTTTCTTCAATCGGAACATCCGGATCAACTCTATGCTGGTAATATAGATCAATCGTATCAATACCCAACCGCTTTAAACTTTTTTCACATTCCTTCTTTAAATATTCCGGCTTTCCATTAATTCCTCTTTTAGAAGGATTGTTAGGGTCCCTAACTATTCCGAATTTAGTCGCGATTATTACTTTATCTCTCCTGTCTTTTACAGCTTTTCCAACGAGTTCCTCATTGTGCCCTGTTCCGTACATATTGGCTGTATCCAAAAATTTTATCCCCAACTCAATCGCTTTATGAATTGTTCTTATAGATTCCGCATCGTTACGAGGCCCGTAAAATTCAGACATTCCCATGCAGCCGAGACCTAATGCTGAAACATTTAATCCTTCTTTGCCAAGATTTCTCTTTTCCATATTATGTCCTTTCAGAAAAAATAAATTTGAAATAAAATTTTATAAAAAGTTGTTCACTTAAATAGTAAATGCAATCACAAAAAATTTTTTGTTCTTAAAATCAAATAATAATTTTTCTTGCAGAATTAACTGCTGCATTCTGAACGCCTTCCGCAATTTGCGGAATTATTCCAAGATTTTCATATATAGGTCTAACTAAAGGACGTATTACCGGAAGTTTACGAATAAACAGAATTGCTCCTGCTGTGCAGGTTAATCCGCTTATTAATAGAGTTAACGGGGCGCCTATTAAACTTCCTAATCCGCCGGCAATTAAGCTGCCGAATGGGCTCATTCCTCTAAAGCCCATTGTATAAAAGCTCATTACCCTTCCCCGTTTGCTCTCATCCGAAATTGTTTGCAGAAGAGTATTAGTCGATGCGAGATGCAGCATCATTCCGCTGCCCGCGGCAAGCATTAAAACAATAGAAAGTAGAAACGTTCTCGAAAATCCTATGAACATAATGCTTAAACCGAATATGAGAACTGCAAAGCCAATCAGCCTGCCGAGTCCCAAAACGTTTTTTTTATTTAGAAGATAAACTGCCCCAATAAGCGCACCGGAACCAAAGGCACCGATTAGGAAGCCGTATGTATCTGCACCGCCGAGTAAATATTTTTTCGCTATAACCGGTGCAAGCAGTGTAATAGATGTACTCATTAAGCTGACCGATGCTAAAAGTAAAATTAAATATTTAATAGGAGGAAAATTAAAAGTGTACTTAAAACCTTCTTTTAATTCGGAAAAAACTTTTAATTCTTTAGCAGGGTGCGGAACGTAATCAACCTTCATTTTTAATAATGAAATAACAACGGCTAAAAAGCTAATGCTGTTTACAAGAAAGCACCATCCTTCGCCTGCGGTTGCAATTAATATCCCGGCAATAGAAGGGCCAATTAACCTTGCGGCATTAACCATCGATGAATTCAAAGCAATTGCATTTCCTACATCTTCCGTGTGGCCTTCAATCATATCTTTAACAAATGCCTGGCGAATCGGCATATCAAAAGCGTTTATCATTCCAAGAAAAATACTTAAGACGATTATCTGCCAGATTTCAATAAGATTTGTAAAGACAAGAAACGATAGAATTAATGCCTGGACCAATGCAAGTGACTGAGTCAGCAAAAGCATTTTGTGCCTGTTCCATCTGTCGGCAAAAACTCCTGCAAAGGGCGATACAATAAACATCGGCAATTGTCCTGAGAAACCAACTATACCGAGCATCAACGCCGAATTTGTAAGCTGGTAAACTAGCCATGTAAGCGCTACCATTTGCAGCCATGTACCGATTAGTGAAAGACTTTGGCCGCCAACAAACATTCTAAAATTTTTATACTTTAGAGCGCGGAACATCAACTTAAGACGACCGCGCGAGAGAATTTCTTTTACTTTCATATTTTAAATTTTTAATATAAAATTTTATTCGGCAACCTCAACTTTAGGAACATTTTTTTTCTTCCGGTATTTTAAGAAGAACAACGGAATCAATATTACAATTGTAATTACGGCCCCGGCTAAAAAATCGTCTGCTATTCCCCTAACGAATGCCTGACTGGTTATGTTTTGTGCTATTAATGCATTAGCTCTCATTGTAACTTTACTACCTGCACCGCCTAAAGCCTGCTGCACATAATGCTTTAACCCGTACTGTATGTGTTTAAACGCTGCCGAGTTTTTATTAACCGATTGACTGTACATTGCTGTATGATAAATAACCCTTCGTGTGAGCAAGGTTCCCAAAATAGCTACGCCAAAACTCCCGCCGACCTGTCGGATGGTATTGAACAACCCTGTGGCTTGAGCCATTTTTTCTCTCGGAATATTGTTTATTGCTACTGTACTTAATGGAATAAACATAAAACCGAGTCCAAATCCCCTGATAATTAATGGCAGCATAATACCTCCATATTCAGTGGTAAGCGATAAATCCTTGTATAGGTACATACTGAAAAATGTTAAAATAATTCCAATCGAAATAGGAATTTTCGGATTTAATTTGTCTGTCATTTTACCTGCTATAGGCGACATGATTGCCTGAATAATACCAACCGGGAAGAAAACAAGTCCGGCCTGAAGCGCAGTATAACCTAAAGAGTTTTGAAGGAATATCGGTAAAAGAAACGAATTACCGAAAAATGCCAAACCGAAAATAAAAAACATAATATTCGATAATCCGAAATTACGATTCTTTAAAATCCTTAAATCTAAAATTGGATTTTTTACTGTTAACTCTCTGAATATAAAAATAACAAAACTAATAAAGGCAATAAAAAAACATGTTAAGATAAAATCGGAAGTCCAGCCGCCGGTATTCCACGCTGAATTACCATCAGAAAGTGCAAGCAACAGTGCAACAAGAAATATTGTCATGCTTACAAGGCCCACCATATCGAATTTACCTTTCTTAGGAATTTTATATTCCCTTAGAATAATCCACGAAGCGGCAACACCGATAATTCCGATTGGTACGTTGATATCGAAAATAGCATTCCAATCGAATCTATCTATTAAATAACCACCGAACATTGGACCGAGTGAAATAGAGGCAGCAGCAGCGATGCCCCAGAATCCTAAAGCGAACCCTCTTTGTTCAGGCGGGAACTCCCTCGTTATTATTGCCATTCCAACAGGCATTATAAAACCCGCCCCGGCACCTTGAATGACTCTGAAAAAAATCAGCATATTTTCGTTGGCTGAAAGGCTGCATAATAATGAACCGACAGTAAAGAGTATCAATCCCAGGTTGTATGTACTTTTATAACCAAGATGATCGGCAATCCAGCCTGATGACGGAAAAATAACCGAACGCACCAGTAGATATACGGTTAACACCCATTCAATTTTATCAACACTCACGCTGAAAGCGGCCATCATTTTAGGCATACCTACATTTACAATCGAAGCATCGAGCACCGAGATGAATGTACCTATCATTACTACTGCGAGAACAAGCCACTTGTAATAAGATCGTTCAGGCAGGTTTGATAAATTAACTGAATTTAATTTGTTAACATTATTAAACATTTCTTATCGTATCTCTAAAAATGAAACTCTGCTTAATCCTTTTCTTCATAAGATAACCGGGTTGCAGTTTCAACCCCTTGCAAAGTTTCGGGTAATATTCCATACTTTATATAGATTGGCCTAATTAGAACTCTCATCTTAGGCAGATTAATGAAAAAGTAAATTGCTCCGGCAACACAAAAAATTCCTCCTATCACCAACGTTAAAGATGCGCCGATTAAACCGGCTGCAGCTCCAGCTAAGAGACTGCCGAATGGGGCCATGCCTCTGAAAGACATTGCATAAAGACTCATTACCCTGCCTCGTTTATCATTTTCAACAATTGTCTGAAGCATCGTATTGCTTCCTGCTAACTGAATCATCATTCCAATTCCGGTCATAAACATAAATATTAGTGAAAGAATCAAAACATGCGAAAGAGCAAAAGCAGTTAATCCCACACCGAATGTGAAGACAGCAATTGTAATCAGCCTGCCGAGGCCTAAAACGCTTTTTCTATTCATTAAAAAAATTGCACCTGTTAATGCTCCCAGACCCGAAGCTCCCATTAAAAACCCGAACAGGTCTGCACCGCCGTGAAAAAAGTTTTTAACAAAAACCGGGGCTAATATTCTTATAGGTGTTCCCATAAAGCTTACCACCGCTAAAAGAAGAAGTAAAGATTTTATCGGTGCGAAGCCGAATGCATAATGAACTCCTTCTTTTAATTCTTTAAAAGTTTCTTTCTTTTTGGATGATACAGGTTTATGTTCCACTTCCATTTTTAAAAGTGAAACAATAACAGCGGTATAACTGATTGCATTCAAAAGGAAGCACCATCCTTCTCCGAATAATGAAATCAAAATACCTGCAATTGATGGCCCGATAAGTCTCGCCGAATTAACCATACTGGAATTAATAGCGATAGCATTGCCTAAATCTTCACGATTGTTACCGATCATTTCAACCATAAATGACTGACGTGTAGGCATATCAAGTGCATCGAACATTCCGAGAATAACACTAAGCGCAATGATTTCCCAAATCTGAATAGTATTTGTTAGTACAAGTATTGCTAATACAAAGGCTTGAACCATCGAAAGGGTTTGAGTGTATAAAAGTATTTTATGCTTATCAAGGCGGTCCGCAAGTACTCCTGCAAAAGGAGTCACAATTAAGATAGGAATCTGTCCTGAAAATCCGACTACCCCGAGCAGTAAAGCAGAATTGGTTAAACGGTAAACGAGCCAGGTTAACGCAATCCTCTGTACCCATGTACCAACAATAGAAATGCCCTGCCCGCTGAAATAAAGTCTAAAATTTTTATGTTTTAAAGCTCTAAATGCATTGAAGCGTCCTAATAAATTACCTTTTGAATCGCTATTTCCTTTTTCCATTCCATATTGTAGATTCAATTAAGTTATTGAATTTCATTTCCAACAGCTTCCATCAGAGAGTAAGTATTTATTACATTTTCAAAAGAAACTCTTAAGCGCAGAAGCTCAGCTTCAGATAACGAAGTTTCGGCATCGATTAAATCGAGGTTGGTAATTATACCGTCACGGTATCTAACTTCTGCTCTCGATACAGCATCTTTAGCATGCTTAACCTGAATTTCAGTAGTCTTTAATTTTGATTTGCTGGATGTTAGATCAGCAGCTGCCTGCTCCACTTGTGTTTTAATTTTTCTTTCGAGCTCTAAAATTTTTTCGGAAGAAAATTTTAAATTGGCATCGGCTTCTTCAACTTTTGCTTCTTTTACATTTCCATTAAAGATTGGTATGGAAGCATTTATTCCTGCGGCCCAGTTGCCGCGAAGAACATCAAGATTCGGTTCATACCCGTTTTTAAAACCATAACTGCCGAATACACTTAAAGCCGGATTATCCGTGTTTGATGCTACCTGTTTGGACAGTACCGCACTTTGCTCGGCATCTTTTGCTAATTTCATTTCAGGTCTTTTCTGAAAAGCCTCATCAACCATAGATTCAACATCTATTGAAGTTGTATCATGTTTAAAAACACCGGTTAAATTCAATTCTTTGCCGGAAGGCCAGCCTAATAAGCTTTTTAAATAAATCTTTTCCTTGTTTAAAGTATTTACTAAATCTATTTTTTCATTTTCAACTGCTGCTTCTTTAACTTCTGTAGTAAGAACATCAAAGTCCGTAGCGCTGCCGCTTTGTACTTTTTTATTTGCCAGTACAATATGTTGTTTGAGAGTATTGATTTGTTCGTTTTTTACCGTAATGCTTTTTTCCAGAAATAAAATTGAATAAAAAGCTTGAACAGTCTGATAGCTTAAATTATTTTTTACAAGGTTAAGTTTATCTTCAGCAGATAATTTATACGACTTAACCAAATCCATCAACGCACTTCTTTTCCCGAAATCATATACAAGCTGTGATGCGGAAATATGAGCATCATAATTATTAGGCGGTGCAAGAGTAAAACCGGCCCCGCCAAACTCAATAGTAGGAATCGGACCAATCCTTGTATAGGAAAGATCGCCGTTAACTCTCGGATAATAATAACTGTTTTGTTCATTAATTTTTGCTTCTGCAGCATTTATGTCTTGAACAGCTTCATTTAACAACGGCTGATTAGTTAGTGTTAATTTGATCGCCTGCTGTAGGGTGAGTGAATCTTCATCAGCTTGCTGACTATACACGTTGTTCAGTATAAATAAATTTAAAAGAAAAGTAATTAATATTATTCTGTATTTCATTTCATATACTCCGTTAGTAAAAAGGAATTAGTCCATAACTTCAACTTTTTCTCCTGCTTTTTTCTTATGATACCGGAGAAAGAATAAAGGAATAAGTATAAATAGAGTAATAATTGCTCCGGCGTAAAAATCATCCGTTATACCTTGAACAAAAGCCTGGCTGGCAAGGTTCTGCCCTATTAATGCTTTTGCCCGCATCATAACTTCGGCACCTGCGCCGCCTATTGATTGTTGTACAAAATGCCCAAGCCCGTAAACTATATGCTTAAATGTTGGTGAGTTTTGATCGATAGCCTGGCTGTACATTGCCGTATGAAAGATAACCCTTCTTGTAAGAAGGGTACCTAATATTGCAACTCCGAAACTTCCTCCGACCTGGCGTATTGTGTTAAACAAACCGGTTGCCTGTGCCATCTTTTCTTTTGAAATATCATTAATTGCAATAGTACTTAATGGTATAAACATGAATCCTAAACCGAAACCTCTAATTATTAACGGAATCATTATCTGGCTGTATTCCGTTGTAAGAGATAAATCTTTGTACATGTACATACTTAAAAAAGTTAAAATGATTCCTATCAGAATCGGAATTTTAGGGTTCAATTTATCCGTCATCCATCCGGCTACAGGTGACATTACAGCCTGTATAATACCTACGGGGAAAAACACAAGTCCTGCCTGAAATGCAGTATAGCCTAATGAATTCTGAAGAAAAAGAGGTAAAAGAAAAGCATTACCAAAAAAAGCAAGTCCGAAAATAAACAACATAATATTTGCCAACCCGAAATTTCTGTTTTTCAAAATTCTTAGATCAAGAATAGGATTTTTTACGGAAAATTCGGTTGCCAGGAAAATTACAAGACTAACAAACGAGATTGCAAAACAAGTTAATATAAAGCTTGAAGTCCAGCCTCCTGTATTCCAGGCTGCATTCCCATCAGATAATGCTAGCAGCAGGGTTACAAGAAAAAGTGTCATTGAGATAAAACCGATAACATCAAAGGAACGAGCCTTTACAGTTTTATATTCTCTCAAAATGATGAAAGAAGCAGCAATAGCAATTATACCTATCGGAACATTAATGTCAAATATTGCATGCCAGCTAAAATGATCAATAAGGTAACCTCCGAACATGGGACCTAGGGAAACGGAAGAGGCAGATGCAACTCCCCAAAAGCCCAAGGCCATGCCGCGTTTTTCAGGCGGAAATTCTCTTGTAATTATTGCCATACCGACGGGCATAATGAAACCGGCCCCGGCCCCCTGTACCACTCTAAATAAAATTAGCATATTTTCGTTTGCCGAAAGGCTGCAGAAAAGCGAACCTACTGTAAAAAGAAGTATTCCGAGAATATAAGTCTTTTTATATCCCAGGTGGTCTGCAACCCAGCCTGATGATGGAAGTACTACAGCAAATACAAGCAGGTAAGCAGTTAAAACCCATTCGATTTTATCTACACTTATCCCGAAGGCTGCCATCATCTTAGTTAAACCGACATTAACAATGGTAATGTCAAGTACAGCCATAAAGGTACCAATCATTATATTCGCAAGAACAAACCACCTGTATGACGGATGCTGATGCAAATTAGAAACACTGACTGTGCCGCCGTTTTGAATATCCTTTGCCATACTTTATTTTATCTTTATACTAATTTCAACTGACATACCCGGTAAAAGTTTTATCGACTTATCAGGATCTTTCTGTCCGTCTGAATATACTTGCTCAATTGAAATTTTAATTGGAACGCGCTGTGTAACTTTTGTAAAATTGCCTGAAGCATTTGCCGGCGGAATCAATGAAAATTCAGACGCAGTGTTAGAACCAATCTGGAATACCTGTCCTTGAAATTTTTGATCCGGGTAAGTATCAACTGAAATACTTACAGTATCTCCAAGATGTATTGGAGCTAATTTTGTTTCTTCAAGGTCAGCAGTTACCCAAATGTTTTTCAAATCATAAATTGTAAATATCGGCTGGCCCGGAGAAACCACATCTCCCGTAAGTACCCAGCGTTTTGCAACTACACCATCCATCGGTGAAAAAATCTTTGTATTCTGAAGCTGTGTCTTGATTACTGTTAGCTGTGCTTCGGCAGTCCCTACTTTCGACAACGTAATATTGTAAGCGGCTTTCGCTGCTTCAAGCGCTTTTTGCATATGATCGAATTGTTCCTTAGGTATTACGTTATCTTTATATTGAGTTTGAGCCCGGTTAAAATCGTCCTGAGCTTTTTCAACATTTACTTTTGCCAGAGTTATGCTTTCTTTATCAAGAGCAAGCACTGCTTTTGCCTGGCTTTCCTGTGCTTTCAGATCCGTTGAATCCATTTGAACAAGCAACTGTCCCTGCTTCACCGTATCGCCTTCATCTACCTCAAGGTTTGTAATCCTTCCGAGAATTTTTGAGCTAACCGAAAGTTTATTGCCGTCTATAAAAGCATCATCAGTAGAAACATAACCTAATTGACCTATGTACCAATAAATCGCAGCAGCAGCAGCAATTAAAATTATAAAGAATGGAATAAGGACGCTCTTCTTCTTAAACAAAGGCACATTATTTATTTTTTCATCCACAACTTCACCGGTGTTGCCCGGATTATTTTTTTGTTGACTTTTTGATTCTTCATTATTAGCCATAAATATTTTCCTTTTAATAAAAATTTCTTTTAATTTCTTTTTTTAATTCCCTGAATAAAAATTTCTGCGGCGATGCTCATCTCCTTTTGTAAATTTTCTCGTGTTTTATCATCGACTCCCTGCCCTTTGGACCATCTAAGTACATTGCACCTTAATCCTTGAAGAATGTGAAGAAAAACTTCCGCTGTTTCATCGGATATTTCGTTATCAAATTCATTAGATTGTTTTCCTTCTTCGATTATTTTTTGAATCAAACCGAGCTCAACATCTGCAAAGTCTAAAAATATTTTCTTAAACATCGACTTTGTATCGAAATATGAATGTACACTCAATGTTCCGAGATTGATTAACTTCTGAAAAAATATCATTCTTTGTTCAACATAACTTTGAAGTTTGTGTGATGCAGAATCCTTTTTCTGAAGTATCAACTCAATATTTTTTTGCAGTTCGCTTATTTCCTGCGATATTACCGAACGGAAGAGATCTTCTTTTGTAGGAAAGTAGTAGTAAAGTGAGGCTTTTCCCATTTCCACATCTGAAGCTATTTCTTCCATTGTAACTTTTGAAAACCCGTAATGAGCAAAACGGTTTCTTGCTGCTTCTAGAATTTCTTTTTCTTTTATGCTATTTTCAGACATTTTCTATTTTCGACTAAATTACTTAAACGGTCGAAAACATAAATAAATACTTTTTAATTAGCAAGTGCTCAAAAAATCATGTGATTTTAACTAATTATTAGAAGAAATTTGAATTAATAAATGAATAAACTTCACCATATTTCCGACTAATTTATTCGATGGAATTTTTATTAATTTTTTTGGGGGTAAGTAAATTAAGCTTCTTACTTTTAGATTGTCCGATTTAATTTTTTTAATGATAAATTTTTCGGCGGGATTTCATTTTTTCATTTCATTAATCAACCTTTGTTTCATCTCCCACAGTTTCTGCGAAAGCGATACATGGTAGTAGTGTGGATTAATTAATCTCTTGACCCCTGTATCAAGATGCTCGATATCCGAATTCCTGATTTTACGTATTTCATCTATTGAAGGAAATTCATAAACCAATTTTCCCTCTTTAATTATTTCCTTAAGCAGTGATTCCATTCTTACGTTATCGTTAATATTTATAATTCTTTTTTTACCTTCTAATATGGGATGACGTAAAATTAATTTACTATCCTGCTCAATTTGTTCATCTGTAAGACATATTAAATCTGCAGTTGCTTTTTTGCTGCCGTTATATATTCTCCAAACTTGTTTATTTCCGGGATTTGGTATTTTTTCCGGTGTCTCGGAAATTTTTATAGCCGGAACCCATTCATTATTTTTATATAAAGATGTCAGTTTGTAAACGCCTCCTAAAGCAGGATCACCTTTAGATGTTATTAATCTTGTCCCGACTCCATAAATTAATCTCTTAATTATTGGATCCGGATCCATTCCCTGTTTAGGCGCATCTTCGGTAATTTGTGTTATTATCTGCCATATATTCATTTCATCGAGTTCATTCGAAAGGACGATATTTACGTCATCAAAACCTGCATCATTTAAAAGTTTAGCAGCACGAATGCTTAAATAAGCAAGGTCGCCGGAGTCAAGTCTGATGCCGAAAGGTTTATGCCCTTTCTTCCTCATTTTCTCAAATACTTTTATTGCGTTGGGAATTCCGCTTTCGAGTGTGTTGATTGTATCAACTAATAAAATTGTATCGTCGGGATAAAGATCGGCAAATGCTTCGAATGCATCTTCTTCAGTTCCTCCGTTTGCTAAGAATAACTGCACCATGCTGTGTGCATGTGTTCCTTTAGGCGGATAACCTAATATTAAAGATATTCCTACGTTCGAAGTAAAATCAGCGCCGCCGATTAAAGCTCCTCTAACTCCTGCATTAGCTCCCCTGTCATGTCCGCGTCTCGTACCGAACTCTAACAGTGGCCTACCCTTCCCCATTTCTTTTATCCGGCAGGCTTTAGTTGCAATTAAAGTTTGAAAGTTTAACTGATTCAGTAATGCGGTTTCAATAATCTGTCCCATGATAATTGGGCCTGAAACAATTGTAAGAGGTTCATTCGGATGAACGACTTTTCCTTCCGGAATTGCTCTTATTGATAAGTTGTTGAAGTTTCCGTTTTTCTTTAACCACTCCAAAAAATCATCATGAAAGACTCTTGAACCGGTTGGATTTTTAAAATCTCTTAAAAGCTGAATTTCTTCATCTCCGAAAAAAGAATTTTGCATCCAATCGACAAACCATTCCAGTCCGGCATTTATGCAGTAGCCCGCCTTATGAGTTCCGTAATCAGGGTATTCACGGAAGTAATGATCAAACTGTGCGGGAATTTCATGCAGCCCGTTTTTAAAATAAAGCTGCGCCATTACAAGCTGGTACTGATCGGTAAAAAGAATTCCTTCGGTTATTTTTTGATTAAATTTTTTAAGCAATTTTATTTAACTGTGTTTTTATTAATTTGTTAACGAAAATAGGAAATTAATTGATAATTTTTGTTGAATGAAGTTACAAATGAAAAGTTTTTAACAATGTTTTACTACTAATAAGATTTTTTTTATTTTGCTGTTCAATTCCTAACTCAATACTAAAATCATTTTTGAAAGTTGATATACAACAGTGCTCGAATTCATCTCATTAGTCCGCGGAATAAACGTCGGTGGTAAAACTTTAAAAATGGATAAGCTAAAAAGCATCTATGAATCGTTAAATCTTAAAGATGTAAAAACGTATATTCAGAGTGGAAATGTTCTTTTTAATTCCAAAAACAAAAATATTGAAAAAATAAGAAATGAACTGGAAAGCCAAATTAAGAATCAGACTGACCTTTCGGTTACAATAATCATAAGAACTCAAAAAGAATTAAAGAAAATTTTAGAAAGCAATCCTTTTGTAAATTCCGGTAATGAAGATATTGAACATTTGTATGTTACTCTTCTTGAAAATGAATCCCCAAAATCATCTTTAAAAAATCTGGTACCTGCAAAGGAAACAAAAGATGCATTTAAAGTTGCCGGAAAAGAAATATTCCTTTATTGCCCGGACGGTTATGGAAGAACTGTACTTTCAAATGACTTTTTTGAAAAGAAATTGAAAATGAGAGCAACAACAAGAAACTGGAGGACTTTAAATAAATTGTTCGATTTGTCTATAAGCTCATAACAGTTTCTTTTTAAATCATTTAACTTAGTTCATAAATTAAACGCACTTCGAAAAATTAAGAATTGAATATCGAAAGAAAATTAAATCTATTTTTAGGATGAAAGCAGTATAGGAAAAATAATGAATGAAAATCTTTCAAATGAAGAAAAACAAAATTTTGCCGAGCTTGTTAAACAGGCATGTGTAAAAACTGCTTTGGATGCATATGAAGAAGCATCTATAAAAGGCCTTTGTCATGAAGGTGCATGGGAGTATGCAATCGATGCGATGAGGAATCTAAAGATTGAAGAATTATTAAAAAATCTAAAATAAATATCTTACATTTGAATAATCTTTTGGCAAATGTTTGAGTCTTTCATTTCATACTTAATAAGGTAAATATAATGTCATCTTCTCCAAAATATTCCAAGCCATATAAAAAAGGATATTTTTCCGTATCAGACGAACATAAACTCTATTATGAATTTTGCGGAAATAAATCAGGCATACCTGTTCTTTTTCTTCACGGCGGACCGGGAAGCGGTTTTGTTGATTCACATAAAAAAGTTTTTGACTTCAGAAAATTCAACGTCATATTTTTCGATCAACGCGGCGCCGGAAGAAGTAAACCGTTTGCAAACCTAAAAGCGAACACAACAGATAAATTAATTTCAGATATAAATAAAATTCTTGATTTTGCGGGAATCGAAAAAGCATTGCTCTTCGGCGGATCCTGGGGTTCGACTTTGGCATTGGCTTATGCGATCAAACATCCTGAGCGTGTATTAGCTTTGCAGCTTAGAGGAATATTTTTAGGAGATTCGCAAAGTGTGGATTACTATCTGAACGGTGGAGTTTCCATTTTTGCTCCTGTAGAATGGAATTCATTTATTCAGTCTGTCCCGGAAAAATTCAGGAACGATGTTGTTAAATATTACTTCCGCAAAATGAAATCCAAGAATTTTAAAGAAAGAGAAAAAGCTTGTTATAATTGGACACGATATGAAATTTCGCTAATCAAATTAAAAATCACGAAGAAAGAAATTGAAAAAGCAGTGAAGGAATATTCTTACATGTCGTTGGCTCCCCTTGAAGCACATTACCTTACAAAAAATTGTTTTATGCCCGATAATTATATAATAAAGAATGCTCATAAATTGTCCGGGTTGCCGGTCTCGATTGTTCACGGCAGATACGATTTAGTTTGTCAGCCAAGAGATGCATACAGGCTTCATAAAGAAATTCCTCAATCAAGATTGAAATTTGTTTATGCCGGACATTCCGCAAGTGAACCAGAAATAGAAAAAGCACAAAAAGCTGA
>CAZKUR010000094.1:0-8628 GCA_964556005.1 uncultured Ignavibacteriaceae bacterium
CGAGATCTCGCTTAAAGCGGACAATCTCCATCGTTGAAAAATAAAATCTGAGATCTGTTGGATTCACAATGACAACAGAAAGGCATTCGTCTTTACAAACCATACCTTGGATAATATATCTTGTAATTACTCTTCAAATTTCCTATAATAGAGTTAAATATTTATATAAAAACTATAGTGCAGGATCTATTTTTAAATAATGCACTTTGAATGGGATTCTAACAAAGCTAAGAAGAACTTTGATAAACACAAAGTGTCATTCGAACAAGCCTGCAGCGTGTTTTATGATCCTTTAGCGGTTACCGGTGTAGACCCGGATCATTCTTTCGGTGAACAAAGGATGATTACCTTTGGAATATCTTCATCGGGCCGGCTTCTAGTTGTAGCTCATACAAATCGCGGTGAAGCAGTAAGGATTATAAGCGCTCGTGCTGCAACGAGAAATGAAAGGAAGATTTATGAAGAAGAATAAATCATTATCGGATAGTTTGCGAAAAGAATATACACGATCCGATTTCAGAAAATTGGAACGTGGAAAGTACTATAAGCGTATTACATCACGTTCAAATATAGTAATTCTCGACCCGGAAGTATATAAAGTTTTCCCCAATTCCGAAGCAGTTAACGAAGCACTTCATGCAATTATTGATGTTGTTCAAAAAGCATCACGCCGTTCATCCGGTACAGACAAGCGACGTAAAGCAGGTTAGCTATGCGCCTTAAGATTCAATATTAATGTAAAAAGTTTTTCCCTGCCTCATTTCGATTATCACTGTAAAGCCGGACGAAGTCCGTCTCGCCTTTGGTTTACCAACCCTTTTTGGTTGGTTTACCAACCCTTAGGTTGGCGGACGAGATCTCGTCTAAAAGGCGGATAATCTTAAAAATTGAAAAAGGTTCCAGTCATTGCGAACCACATTTTACTTGATCAGCACGCTTAAAATGTGGTGAAGCAATCCCTAAAGAATTCAATAATAGCGGCTTTAGATTGCTTCGTTCCGATTCTGAATGTATTGTACTGCAAATCGGAACTCGCTGTGATGATATTAAGAGTGTAAGGAATTAATAAGAATGCTGTCATTACGAGTTTATCTGCCGAAGGTAAACACGATTACTGTGCATCCGGAAATAATAATATTGACGGAGTATTCTAAAAAAGAAAATGAATATAGATTTTTATTAGGTTCATAAATATATTTTATTTATAATGTCTCTTTTTTTATTTTAAAGGTCTATTTATTAAAAAAAAGTAATTATATGCCCTCGCCCGGGGAATTAAAAAATATAAATATTATAGTTGCGGATCTCGACGGGACTTTATTAAGCAATGACGGAACGCTCGGAAATGAAACAAAAACGCTGATAAAAAAGCTAAAGAAGAAAGATGTCCTATTCACCTTTGCTTCGGGAAGGCTCCATTCGGCAATAATTGAATTTGCTTCACAATTGAATATAAAACTTCCGATAATTTCTCTGGAAGGTAGTTTAATAAAAAATTATCCGGAAGGGGACGTTATCTTTGAATCGTTCGTACCGAAAAAGTATGTTAAAAATGCTTTGTATTATGCCGACAAACTTCTGCTGAATGTAGCTCTTTGTCATGCAGATGCGGTATACTATACCGAATCCAATTCGGTGTTTCCCGTTATTATGGATAAGTTTGGTGCGAATTACGAAGAAGTTGATTCTTACGATAAATATCATTCGCAAACGCTTGAAGTAGCTTTTGCCGGCGATCATAAAGATAATATAAAATATGTAAGAGATAAGTTGAGTTTCCCTTATACTGTCGGCTTAAATATTTCTTATTTCAGATCTCTTACTCACCGGGGCATATATTACCTGGAAATACGAAAGAAAGGGACCAATAAGGGGAAAGCATTTATTAAATTATTAAAAAAGCTAAAAATTAAACCCTCTCACAGCGCTGTTATAGGTGACTGGTATAACGACAATTCTTTGTTTGAAACTCCTGCCTACAAAGTTACTCTTGCCAACGGTATTCCGGAACTTAAAAGAAAGGCCGATTTTATTACAAAGAAGGACAACAATGAAGACGGTGTAGCTGAGTTTTTGGAAGAAGTTTTAAAAGCAAAAACAGGTTAGAAATATAATTAAACAGCATTGAATCGGATTAAAACTATTAGTTAAAATAAAAATGAAAAATTCCCGTGTAATAGTCAAAAAAAACCCGCTTTTCAGCAAATGCCCGTCTTGTTCGTTAGTTTCTACTTTGCACCGTTCAAGAACCAGAAACTTGAAAGAATCATTAATAAAGAATCTTTCGTTTTATAAGCTTTACCGGTGTACAAACTGCGGCTGGAGAGGATTTATTTCTACATTAACTATTACTTCAAGTTCTGTTTTTAATTTAGTAAAGTACCTGATACTTGGGCTCTTTTCTGGTTATTTAGCATATATTATTTTATCGAGATTTGTCCGGTAAAAGATCTTAACAATTTTGAAATGTATTATTTTTGGGTGCTGTTTAAATCTTAAAAACATCCTTCCCTGTAATCAATTCTTTCCTTTATTATTCAATAATAAAATTAATTAGATGCCTTTTATATTTATATTGATAAATTGTAAAAAAAGTTAAATTTTTAATCCATCCTTTAAAGAAAATTTTATTAAGTTAGTAATAAGATTATCGGTAATTCTTACATCAAAAAGTACAGAAATGAAGAAATTTAACTGAAATAGTGTGCAAAATTTTGTAATAGACACTGAGAGTATTTACATTAACCAAAAAGATTATGAAAATCTTGTGCAGCTTAATAGAGTTGAAATTAAACTTGCCTTTAAGATTCATATTTATACTTAACCGTACAACCAAATTTATTACATATAAATAACGGTGAATTGAGTTTAAAAGATTCAATAAATCATTTCTTGCTGTACCGGTGAATAAGAAAGTTCATTTAAACTGAAGAAATAGGGGAAAATAAAAATTCGGAATGTGCATCACCAGGCGAAGCTGTATTCAAGCCATTAAAATGATTTTGTAATGACCGGGCATTATTTTTTTTGTTTAAAACATTGAATCTATTTTAAAAAGTATTTATTAAACTTTAATTTCCATACATTTAGAAAATAAACTTAGGCCAGGTAAAATTGGAAAGCTAAAAAAATATGAAACTTCAAATTTTTGCAGTTATTTTATCATTAATAATAATTATTCCGGCTTACTCTCAAAATGAGCAGCAAATTGCCAACGAGTTGAAAAAAGAAGGTATAACAACTCAAGAGGATGTACAGGCTGCATTAAAGAAAAGGGGAATGACGGTTGAAGATGCAAAAAAATTAGCGGCTCAATACGGAATAGATTACGACTCATTTATCAAGACGTATATAATGGGTAGTCAACCTTTAAAGCAGCCGCCAACGGTAATAACACAGCCGCCAAAGCAAATGGTAACAGAATCAACAGATACCGTTAAAACAAAAAAAATTACTGAAAAAAAACCTGTAAAAATCGATACTACCGCGATGAAAGGTGAAAAAGGCCTAAAATATTTCGGCTATGATATATTTAAGAATATGCCGGGAGCATTTGAACCGGCAGAGACAGGCCCTATAGACCCGGGCTATCTTATTGGCCCCGGAGATGTAATCAGGCTTTATATGTGGGGCGCCGTTGAATTACAATATGAATTAACAGTCGATCAGCAGGGGAATATTTTTATCCCTACGGCAGGACAAGTCTTCGTATCAGGTATTCCTTATAAAGATCTGCAGGCAAAGCTGTCTAATTATTTATCCAAATTTTATCAGGGCTTGACCAAAGAACCATCTACTATTTTTCTCGATGTTACTCTGGCCAAGCTCAAGCCTATCCGGATATTTGTGTTGGGAGAAGTTGCCCAGCCCGGCGGCTACACTATCAGCAGTTTCGCTACTGTGTTCAATGCACTTTACAGCTTCGGAGGCCCGTTAACTTCAGGCAGCTTAAGAGATATAAGAGTACTACGTAATAACAGGGTTTTAACCACTGTCGATCTTTATGATTATCTTCTAAACGGAAAGATTATCGGCGATACAAGATTGCAGGACAACGATATAATCTTTATTCCGCCCAGAGGAAAAACCGTATCGGTAAAAGGCGAGGTGCTGCACCCTGCTATTTATGAATTAAAGCAGGATGAGAATCTTAAAAAACTAATTAAGTTTGCCGGCGGCTTGAAATCGACCGCGTACTTAAAAAGGGCGCAAATCTCCAGGATAATTCCTTTTGCCGAGAGAAAAGAATATAAATCGGAGATGAAATTAGTCGATATTGATCTTACCGCGATTGTTGACGATTCATCTCAAGATTTTCCCATGTATGACGGTGATACTTTAACTGTTTTTCCGATCCTTACTAAAATAGACAATTATGTTAAAATAACCGGGGATGTGTACAGGCCAGGTACTTTCGAAGCCGGTAGAGTTCCCGATGTAAGGAGTTTAATCAAAGAAGCTTACGGAGTTAAACCGGATGTATTTTACGGTAAAGCCGATATAATGAGAACACGTCCCGACAGCAGTTTTCAATTCATTTCGATAAATCTTGGGAAGGCTTTAGCCGGTGATCCTAAAAATAATATTGAACTGAAGCCTATGGATCAAGTAAGAGTTTACTCCATTTATGATCTTGTCGATAGAAAAAACGTTTCGATTTCAGGTTATGTTAAACAGCCGGTTACTATGCCGTATGCAGACAGCCTGACGCTTTACGATCTGGTCTTTAAAGCTGGCGGGCTGCAGGATCCTTACTTTAAAGCCCAGGCATACCTGTTTAGGGCGGATCTTATACGGATAAACCCGGACGGTTTAACCACGAAGATTATTCCTTTCAATCTCCAAAAGCTTTTAACTGATTCAACTGCAAACATGTCTTTGAAGCCCGGTGATAAGGTTTATATCTATAATGCCGATGTTGATAAGGTGATTGATAAATATGTGACAATTGAAGGTGAAGTAAGAAATCCCGGGAAATTTCCTCTAAATTCAAATATGACTGTCATGGATCTAATCCTTCAGGCAGGCGGTTTCAATGAAGATGCTTTGAAAACCGAAGCTTACGTGAGCAGAATTAAAAACGGAGGATATACCGGAGAAAAGTTAAGCCAGATTTACACTGTGCCGCTTCCTCCGGATTTCGATAAGAAAAAGCCGGTTTCAGAAGAGAACCCTGATTCTTCAACTACAAATTTTAAACTTCAGTACAGGGATATTGTTGTAATAAGAGCCAACCCGCAATTTGAACCGCAGCGGACTGTTACAATTTCCGGCGAGGTGAAATATCCAGGGACATATGTTCTTGAAAATAAAAGAGAATCACTTCTTACGCTTATTAAAAAAGCAGGCGGGCCGACATCGGAAGCTTTTTTATTTGGAACCTCAATAACTCGAAAAGGTAAACGTATAATATCCAATGTAGAAAAGCTTTATAATGATAATGATGAAGATGAAAATATTCTGCTTCATGACAGTGATGCTGTTTTTATTCCTAATGAACCCAATACAGTTTTTGTCACAGGAGAGGTAAATAACCCGGGTTTATATAAATTCATACCCGGATATGACGTAAAAGATTATGTTGATAATGCCGGAGGTATAACGGACAGTGCGAATTATATTATTTACAGGCAGGCCAACGGAAATTCTCAAAGAGTAGGTTTCGGTTTTTTATCAGGCAATCCGGAAGTATATGACGGCTCCGTTATAACAGTTACAAAAGTTCCGCCACCGCCACCGTCCGGTCCCTCGGTTGATATTGCAGGTACAATTAAAGATACTCTAGCCATAATCGTTAGCGCTGTAACGATTATTGTATTAGCGCATCAATTGAAATAGGTATGTTGTGGTTTGGTTGTTGGCGGTAGCTTGTTGTTGATGAGTTGGTAGTCAAAGACTTGAACGTATAATGATCATTTTCAAATGACCATTGGCGAATAACTAAAAAGTATTATTTATTCTAAAATTAAAATTTTTAGATGTGACCATGTCTGAAAAACAAAAAGAATTAGAAGAGGAAGAACCTGCGGAAACGGAAGAAGAAATTATAACTTTCGAAGAGCGCTTTAAAATCTGGGTTCAAAAATCCGGGCCATATGTCCGGCGGCTTTGGAACAATAGAAAAAGGTTTATAATTTTTAACGCAGTTGTTTTCATAGTTGTACTTATATACCTTCTTTTTTTGACGCATCCATATTTTAACAGTACTATATCAATTCTACCCGATTACGGGACAAAGGAAACAACCTTCGGTCAATTAAGCAGTCTTGCCTCCCTTGCAGGCGTAAATTTAAGCAGCGGTGGAGCCCCAACGGAAATCTATCAAAACTTAATCACCAGCGAATCGGTAATTGGGCCTGTGCTTTTTGAAAAATATAAAACGGAGAAGTATGCCGATTCGGTTAATTTATTTCAATACTTTAAGATAAAATCAAAAAACAAAGCCCCTGACACGGTAGAAAAAAGAAAAATGTTTATGGAGGGCTATAAAGCTCTTACAAAGAATATTTCAACCGATCTCGATAGAATGACCCGTATACTTACTATCAGTGTTACAATGCCTGAAGCCCAGCTTTCGGCAGACGTTGTAAATAACCTGGCAAATTCTCTCGATAATTATATACGGACAAAAAGAAAATCTTATTCTACCGAACAAAGACGCTATGTTGAAAAACGGTTAGGCCAGGTTAAAGACTCTTTAACAAATGTCGAAAATAATCTTAAGAATTTTCGAGATCAAAACAGGATGGTGGATCAATCTCCCGATCTGATGCTTGAACAGGCAAGGTTAAGCAGAAACGTTGAAATTTTAAATGCCGTTTACATTGAATTAAGCAAGCAGTTGGAAATTGCAAAGATAGATGAGATTAGAGATACTCCTGTTGTTAACATTAAAGAATACGCAAAAGAGCCTGTATTGAAAGCTGGGCCCGCAAGGTTAAGTATTTTAATTAAGCTGATGATTTTTTCTGTTCTTATTTCAATGTTTTATTTCCTTTTTAAGGATAATATCAAAAAGTACTTAACTTTAGCCGGGATAGATACAAATAAATTTAAACGAACTAAAAAATCCGGGAATTAGGATTTTTTAAATAAAACAAATAGACATCACTATTTTATCCTTACTTTAAAAAATTTATTTCTAATCCTTGACTTCAATCATCTTAGCTGATAACTTTCTTTAAAAAACGTGTAAACATGAATCTGAAAAAATTCATAACCGGAGACAACAGCATATTCACGGTTCAGCGTTTTTTTATTATCGGAACTACTATATTTTCTGCTAAGGTTGTTCTTATACTTATTGCTTACTTTTTCAACCAGGTAGAGTATAATATCTTTAACCAGGCATATTATACTGCATCAATATTAATCATATTTGGTTCCTTTGGATTTGATTATGCAGTAAACAGAGTAAACATAAAATTTGTTTTAGTCGGCATAGCTTCTGTAATTAATATTTTCTTAACGCTGCTTATCCTATTAATATTTTCACCGCCGCAATTCAATTTTATTCAGATTATATCTGTGGTAGTGTATGCATTGTTTGCAGCATTAGGGGGAATATTCACATTTCAGGTTTTATTCCAGGGATTATACAAAACCTATTTCTATTTGACGTTATTAAGTTCGGTTCTGCACATTGCATTGATACCCGCAGTTATGGTCTTCAATGTAAATATTTATTATGCTCTGCCTTTTGTTACGTTTCTGTGGTTTGTGCTGAGTTTTCCCAAATTTATTAAAGGGAAAGGATCTCGATTAGACAGTTTTAAGGAATTGTACAAAATCGGTTCTGCGAATTTTATAATTAATTCTTCGGTTCCGCTTGCATTGGTTATTGATAAATATTTCGTTAATCATTATTTCAGTCTGGGAATTGCAAACGCATATACATTTTCATGGTCGTTAACCGTCCCGGTATTTTATATAGGTAATTTAATTGAAAAGATTATATACTCATCAAAGGATGAAAAAGGTGAGGGAATATTAAAAAAATCATTATTGATACTTTCCGCTTTAATCCTGTTATATGCCTCTGCAATATTATCAATAGTATATTTTATCCCGTCTATTTTACCGCATTCAGTAGACGCTGAACTATTGAAGAATATTTTTACATTTATGATCGGCGGTTATGTTTTATATGCAATTTTTCAATTCCCGGTAAACGGTTACCTGTTTAAATTTAAGGAAGTCGAAAAGCAAAAGAGTATTGCGGTTGTATATGCTGTTTTCATTTTTCTGCTGGTTACCTTTTATTTATTCTTCCTGAATAAATTTCAAATAACCAACTATCATGTTCTTTTAATAAGCATCTGGGTATTTATATTCAGTTTGTTAATTATTAAAAGCTATATTGTTTTCAGCAGGAAGCATCTGCTGGTTAGGGATTGAAGAATAACGACCACCTGAGCTGAAGTTTACTAACCGGAACTGTGTGTAGGTTAACTATAGTGGTTAAAATTGACGAATTACGATTGCCGATTTTAGGTAGCGGAAATAAAAGGTCGGAAGTCGGAATAAGAATCGAATAATTCATATATATGTCATTGCGAATCCGATTCACTTGTATTGCATCGGTATCGGGATGAAGCCTGCTTTAGCCCGTCAAAGACGAGGTCTCGC
>CAZKUR010000094.1:8728-10548 GCA_964556005.1 uncultured Ignavibacteriaceae bacterium
ACCAACCCCCTTAGGTTGGCGGACAATCTCATTTACTATTACTTAATCTTTTAATAATTCATTTAATAAAATATCCTTGCTATAATTCATCTCCTCACCCATTTCATAAATTATTTATAATGAGCAGTATAAACAGGATTTTTACTCCTGAGATTCTAAAGTTTGCTTTACCGGCAGCAGGGCTTGCAATAATATCCCGAACATTCCGCTATTTCAATTTTGTATATTATATACTCCCTCTGCTGCTTTTATATTTTGCTCTCTACGGTATTAAAGAATTAAAAAGTGAAAAAAAATTTAGATTTCTAATAATATTAAATTCGATTTTTTTTATATGGATACTTTTAACATGCATCTGGTCAATCTATCCTATATTATCACTAAAAAGAAGTCTCTACTATTTATTACTCTCAACCGGAACACTATCCGCAGGTTATTTGTGGATAAAATTTTACAAAGGTTCCACGCTTAACTTTATGCTTCCTGCAGATTTATTTTTGATCCTTCTATCTATTTTTTCTTTGATTACTATTATTCCATCTGATACCTGGACAGGCGGGAACGGAAAAGGATTTATGGGTTTTTCCGGTCATCAGAATACATTGGCCGCTTCAATTTTATTTACTATTCCTGTATTGTTCATTCCCTTAATTGGAAGAATTAGACGATCGTTAAAATGGGGTAAAAATCCATCGACAATAAATCATCAGGATAAGAGTAAATGTGTAGCTGATCAAAAAGAAGATAAACTGTCATTGCGAACGAGTCTTCGAGTGAAATCCGCTTTGCCCGTCAAAGACGAGGTCTCGCCTAAAAAAGGCGGACAATCTTTTGCTTTTAACTTAAATATGAAATCACTTCACTTCTTTCGTGATGATAAAATCACTTTTTGGTCAGCCCCATATCCTTTATTATTTCTTATTGTCTTAAATCTTATTTTTTTAATTCTCAGTTATTCCCGTGCATCGATGCTGTCTTTACTAATTGCTTTTTTCACATACATTACAATAACCTTAAACAAGAAGCTGTTAGTGATTTCAGCTATTGTAATTACTTCTTTAGCATTAGGTTTTTTTGTCTCTGTAACGTTCAGGAACTGGAGTGATAAGCTGTTCTTAAAGCAGTTTTCAACTTCATTTGAATCCAGAAATATACTCTGGATTCCGTCATATCATGCAGCATTACAAGGAGGGATTACCGGCCTCGGATTTGGAGTAAGCGATCCTTCAATGATTCTGCCTCCGGGAACCGGAAGTTATTTTCAGAACGGAATTTATTACAGGGAAAAGGGGAACGGGATCCTTGCGCTGGTTGAGGAAACAGGTGTTATAGGATTGGTATTATTTTTAATTCCAACGGGTTATGTTATTAAGAAATTAACAGCGGCTTTGCATGGATGCATGGATGAATGGCTGCATGGGAAAAGTAAAATCAATTTAACAATAGAGCAATTAAACAATTCAAAAATAGAATTTAAACATTTTGCGTTTTTTTTATCTTTTATAATTGCATTTTTCATTCATGCTCAATTTGAAGCGTGGTTTGTCGGGATAGGTTCGGTAGAATTGCCGTTATATTTTTTGTTCATAGGTGCAGCATTAGCTATTACAAGTTACCAAGAACCGGTTGGTATTGACGACCACCTACGCTAACGTTTACTAACCGAAACAGTGTGTAGGTTAGCTTCGATGGTTAAAATTGACAAATGACAATTGACGAATTTCCAATTACCAATTACTAATAACCAATAACCAATAACCAATTTCCAATAACCAATAACCAATTTCCAATAACCAATAACCAATTTCCAATAACCAATA
>CAZKUR010000094.1:10648-15354 GCA_964556005.1 uncultured Ignavibacteriaceae bacterium
TTTCCAATAACCAATTACCGGTTTCCAATAACCAATTACCGGTTTCCAATAACCAATTACCGGTTTCCAATAACCAATTACAATTGGCCAATGCTTACACCTGTCATTGCGAGTCACGTTTCACCTGTAAATGGTATGAAAAAACGTGATGAAGCAATCTCATCTTACTATTACAAAACCAATTAGCGATTACTAAAAACCGGTATTGTTGTCAACAGGTGCTTAGCTTTTCACTTGACTGTCATGCCTGTCTCTTTGGGAGACCATTCCATGACAGTAGGAAGCGGCAATCTAACATTATTAAAATTATACTAATAGAGATTACTTTGCCCGGCTGCTAATGCCGAAAAAATGAGACCGGGCTCGTAATGACGAATTTATTGAATTTATGCCTGTCCGGCCGAATTAAGGAATCCGTAAGTCAGAAATCGGAGTTCAGATTTAAACCAAATACTTAACGATTGACTATCTACATTGAAATTTTGTAATTAAAAATGACTATAAATTACTATTGACCTATTACCTATGACAAATTTCCAATTTCCAATAACGCAGGTGGAAACTTTAGTGTAGGTAAGTTTAATCTTCACGTTTCACTTTCAACTTTTAACTTGCTTCCCCCTATGTGCGGCATTTTCAGCGTAATTAATTTCAACGGACAACCGTTAGACATCGATAAGGTAGTAAAAGCCCGGGACATCCTCGCCCACCGCGGTCCGGATGGTTTCGGCTTATATACATCAAGTCTATTCTCCTCAAATGAAAAAAAGACTGTTGCATTGGCGCACCGCCGACTTTCAATTATTGATTTATCGGATAATGCTGCACAGCCCATGACAACAAGCAACGGCCGTTACACAATCGTCTTTAACGGCGAAATTTATAACTATAAAGATCTTTTTAAATACATGCAGTCATGCAATCATGCAGTCATGCCGGGCTTAGTATCAGCAAGCGACACCGAAGTACTATTGTATCTCTATGCTCTCGAAGGTTCTGCATGTCTTTCCCGCCTACGCGGCATGTTTGCTTTTGTCATTTGGGACGATGTGGAAAAGAAACTCTTTGCAGCACGTGATAGATTCGGAATTAAACCGTTATTCTTTCTGAAAAATGAAAATGAATTAATAATCTCATCCGAACTGAAAGCGATAAAATTTTATAAAGGTAATTTAACAACTTCCATGCAGGCAATAGATGCCTTTTTAAGGACAGGCTCTGTTCCTGCACCGCTTTCAATTTACAACGAAACAACAAACCTGCTTCCCGGCTATTGGATGGAAACAGATCGAACCGGAAAGCTAAAGGTACAGCGCTGGTGGCACTTCACAGATTTATTAACAAACAATCTTAATTCCGTCATTGCGAACGAAGTGAAGCAATCTCAACGCCACAAACTTAAATACGACACTCTTGCAAAGAAAAAAATTCGCAATGCCCTTCTCGACACCATCTCCGCTCACATGATTGCAGATGTAGAAGTAGGTGCATTCCTTTCAGGCGGCATCGACTCAACTTCAATTGTTTCTTTAATGCGGCAAATCGGACACGAAAAGATCAAAACAATTTCAGTTGTGTTCCCCGGGCATAAGCTTGATGAATCAAAGTATTCCCGGTTAGCTGCTAAAAAATATAATACCGAACATCTTGAATACACTTTAACCGAAAAGGAAGTTATCGACGACTTTGAGAAAATGCTGGATGCAATGAACCAGCCTACTATCGACGGAGTAAACACTTACTTTGTTTCCAAAGCAGCAAAAAGTTTCGGATTAAAAGTGGTGCTTTCCGGGGTTGGTGGTGATGAGTTATTCGGCGGTTATCCGGCATTTAAGTATATCCCAAGGATTGAAAAGCTGCTTAGACTTAAAAATTACATTCCGCTTAATCAAAGCCTGCTGAACGTAACAGCAAAGTTTGCAAAGAATAGGATACCTGCAAAAGCAGTGGAATTTTTGAAGCATCCCGGAGTAGAAAATTCATCCTACAAACTTTTCCGCGGACTCTTTACAGATGCAGAACTCAAGCAGTTAGGATGGAATGAGTACAGCGATGCTGATCATTCAGTCAATCAATTATTCAATCATTCTACCGCTGATGAAGCCGGTATGGATGAATTGATGAATGGATGCATGACCCCCTTACAGCGCGTATCTTACTTAGAGTCTACTAATTATATGCAAAATCAGCTTTTACGCGACTCGGATGTTTTCAGTATGGCGCATTCCCTTGAACTGAGAGTACCTTTTGTGGATCATCTATTGTACGAAACTGCATTGCCTTATATTGACGACGCATTTAATTCATCCCTGTCAAAACAAAAGCTAATTGACGGAGTTACAGATTTGCCTGAGGAAATCACTCATAGGGAAAAAATGGGATTTACTTTTCCCTTTATAGATTGGATTGGAAACAATAAGATCCATAAAAGAGTTTCGAAAATTTTTATCAACGGATCAGCAAATTATTTTAACAAAAATTCCATTGAAGAATTAGAAAAAAAATTCATCAATGGGCAGGTTCACTGGTCGCGTATTTGGGCTTTGGCTGTGTTGAATAATTTTTTGTAAAGAAAATTCAGTCAGGTGCAGCTATTATCGTAAGATGTCATATATAGATTTTTATTGAAGAATAATTATGTGCAGGAAAGAAACCGGAATCGAACGATTCGATTGCCATAAAATTATTTGCTATATTTGAAGACTTTTTAAAAATAGTAAGAAAGACGGTTTACTTAAAAATTAAAAAATGAATAAAAAAGCGATTGAAAATAAAATTAAGAAATTGCTGTATAATAGAGATGAAATATCATTCGCATATATTTTCGGTTCATTCGTTCATTCCGAACATTATCATGATATTGATGTAGCTGTATATTTAACCGACGATTTTAATAAAAATGATTTGAAGAAATTTCCATATGGATATGAAAGTTCGATTGCAGTAGAACTAACGACGCTGCTGCATACTGATAAAATCGATTTTGTTGTATTAAATACTGCACCGCTTCTTATTACTAATCGCATAATTAATACCGGGAAGCCGCTTTTCGATAAGGATAAATTTAATAGGGTTGCTTTTGAGAACAACAACCGCAAAATGTTTATTGATAATGAAAACTTTAGAAAGATTAGAACTTATTATCTTCTAAAAAAAATAGACCGCTATGCCTGATATTGAAAGAATAAAGAAGCATCTTGCTGCAGTAATCCGGAGCATTGAGAACCTCGAAAAGCATAAAGGAATTTCAACCGAAAACTTGAAATCTGATCTTGACCTTCTCTGGATTGTTGAAAGAGGTATTTATCTGGCCATACAAAATTTATTCGATATATTCGCTCATATTGTATCGGCAGATTTCGATGCTCAATGGGAAACTTATTCCGACATTGCGGAAATTCTTTTTATTAATAAGTTAATAGATGAAGATAATAAAAAACTTTTAAATCAGATGGCTGGCTTCAGGAACCGTCTTAGTTATGAATATTTATCCCTGGAATTAAATGTCCTGGTTGATATCATTAATAACCGCTTATCTGATTTTTCAAAATTTTTTTCAATTATAAAAAATTACTGTAAGATAAACGGATAACAGCTTATCTGCTAAAGAAGATCCGCCCTATCGATAATTTATTGAAATATTGAACAATATGAGAATAAAAGAAAAAGATCGGGAGACGATAAAAAGAATTGCTCAAATGTATTTCGGCGATAGTGTTAAAGTTTATCTTTTCGGCTCCCGTGTAGATGATAATAAACGCGGCGGAGACATCGATCTTTATATAGAGACGAGAGTAAAAGATAAAATTGTTGAGAGAAAGATAAAGATGCTTGGTAAATTGCATGAAGTTTTGGGTGAACAAAAAATAGATATTGTAGTTAACAATTTTCGTTCGGATAAATTTATTTTTAAAGTCGCCAGACAGGAAGGTATTGCCCTTTAAATAGTAATTAAAATGAAAAAAGAAAATAATATACTTAAATCAATTGCAAAAGAATGTAAAAAACATGTCAAAAGAATGAACAGTGCTTATGAAAAAATTAAGCCTGATTTGCCTGTTAAACCTGAAAACGTTTTTGCAATGACCGATGATGAAGCGGAACATATTGATCAATATATCTTTCGATTCTCGAAATTACAGGATGCAATGGGCCAGAAATTGTTTAAAGCGGTTCTGGAGGAGTTAGGAGAAGAAGTCAGGAATAAAGCCGCAATAGATATATTTAACAGGCTGGAACAATTGGAAATAATATCTGATTATGAATCCTGGAAAGAATTAAGGGATATCCGTAATGATGTTACACATGAATATGAAGAAGATGAGAAAGAAGCAGCTGAAAAATTAAATTTATTGTTCGATAAGAAAAAAGTATTGGAAAAATATCTTAATGATATATTAACTTATTTAACTAAAAGAGGAATTGACGCCTCTAGCGAATAGGTTCCGTTATCGCAGCAGTATGATGATTGATTAACAGCGGCATTATTGAAAAAGATGAAAACGGCTATAGATTTTATAATCCGTTTTTCAATAAATATTTATTACGCTTCACGGCGTAACGCCCGCCGGCGTAATAATCATCAATTTTAACTACCGAAATGAAATGTAGGTAGTCATAAATCCTGAGGCCAATGACCAATATTAGTAAAGTTGACATATCCAAAGTATTACATACAATACTCTGATATCCCCTCCAACAAGGGT
>CAZKUR010000095.1:0-14642 GCA_964556005.1 uncultured Ignavibacteriaceae bacterium
GGAATAAATCCCCATCTTTCTTTTTTAAACAACATTCCGAATAGATATCCCCTGAACAATATTTCTTCCATTACCGGTGCGACAAATACAGACATCAAAATATAAAAAGAAAACAGGTTACCCGACAGCTTGAAAAGTATAGCAGAACTTAGGGTCATTGGTAAAGTGACAATCAAACCAAATAGAAGACCTTTTGTGAATCCTTTGTTTAAGCCTAATTCGGATATCATATTCTTTATGTTTAATTTGTACAAAAAGTATATTGAAACGACAATTACAACTACTATAAATAGATAGCTTGAAATTACGATTGGGTAATTACTGGCTTTAAAGCCGATAATGTCTTTCCCTATACTTTTAGGTCTGTAAAGACATAAGAAAGTGCTGATGATTATCCAGATTGATGGAAGTATTTTTCTCTTCATAATGATCTCCCTTTAGGTATTTTTACATTCCAACCATGAAACCAATTACTAGCATTCTTTGCCCGAAATAACTTTGTATAGTTTTTCTCTCCGTATAATTGGGTGAGTAAGTATAGCCGAAAATATTATTGAAGTTAAAAATATTTATTCCTTCCAAGTAAGCAATTAAAGATAAATTCGAACTCAACTGGCCGAAATATGTAATTCTAAGATCAACGCGTTTGTAATCCGGGAACCTCCCTGAGTTTGTTAGCGCATAATTAGGTTCATAAATTTTTAGTTGATCGTTATATCCAGCAGAGATTACCGGAGTATAAGGCCTGCCGGTAGCATATTTTATATTTAAACCTAATTGAAAGTGTTCGTTCAAATTATACTTTGCAATGATTGATAAATTATGAGTAATATCGAATGAACTGTTTGTAAGCTTTTCATAATTCATCCAGTATCTTTTGGTATTTATATAACCATAAGAAATCCAGCCTGTTATTCCGAAAGGGAATTGACCTTTATATATAAAATCAACGCCTTCGGCAAAACCGTAGCCGTTGTTATTATAATTTGTCGCCGTGTTGTCAAGAGGAAGATTAAGGTAATCTTTATAATAAGTTTCTATTCTTAATGAATTTTGGTCATCGAAAGAATAATCATAAGAAAGAATGTAATGTACTGCTTCCATTGGTTTCAAATTTGGGTTGCCGTCTTCCGGTCGAAATAATTTTGGATCGGGCAGTTGATGAAATATTCCCCAGCTAAATCTAAAGTTTGAATTTTCATTTAGTTTATATGCTGCACTGAAACGGGGATCAGTCCACCCGAGATTAAGCTCGGGGATATAATCATATCTTACCCCGGCAGAGTACATTATATTTTTCATTCCGAAAAATTCTGCAGATTGCAGCTCGGAATAAATGCCGAACCTTCTTCCATCGATTTTTGCATTCAAAACAGTTGCAGGTGCATCCGGCCGAATGTCGTAATCTTCTGTTGGAATTGTTCCCGCATAATCAATAATTCTATTTTCCAATTCCAAACCTGAGAGTAATTTTAAGCTTGGGAGAAAGTCATATTCAAAATCATTTCGAAAAGAATAAATTTTATCTGTTGTGTTTAAATCGAGAACCCCGAGCATCCATTTGTTATTATACCTATTATAAGAAAGACTGTTTTTCATTAATAGCTTATCAGAAAAGATGTAAGAATTCTGCAGATTAACAAAAAGATTTTTTGAATCACCGTTAAACACGCCGTTGAATTCGGCACGTTCCACTTTTACTCCCTGCTGATCATCGGCTAATATAGTAAACAATTTTAATCTTCCTTTATTCGAATAAGAATAAATCAAACCTCCCGACCCGTTTTGCGAACTTGGAGCATTGGTAAGACGGTTCAAGCCACCATTGAGCCAGAAAATCGGTTTTGTAAATTCCTGCCTTGCATCAAAGTAAAAACCAAGTTTATTTTCAATCAGCGGTATCTCGGCTGTTAATGAGGCATTTGCAAGTGAAAGCCCTAAGTTAAGCTGTGTCTGTTCCGGTAGATTTTTAGTTTCTACTTCAAGCACTCCGGAAAGTGCGTTGCCGTATTTTGCGGAAAAACCTCCGCTTGAAAAGAAAAGACTTTTTACTACGCTTGTATTTAAATTGGAGAAAATTCCTCCGTAATTCGATTCAAAAGTAAAAGGGTGATAAACAGGCGCCTGGTCGATTATGGTAATTGTTTCAACCGGATCGCCGCCTCTAACATACAATTCGGCATTTTCGGAAACCTGTGTTAATCCCGGCATTGTTTTAAGCGCCTGGTAGATATCTGCTGCTCCACCGGGAGTAGTTAAAATATCCACGCGGCTTACAACCAATCCCTTTTCTTTTTCGGAACCGTAAGAGCTTGCAGAAACTACAGCTTCCTTCATCTCTATTGCGGTTTCTTTTAGCGTTATTTTTAGATTGAGTGTATCAACGTCGTTTAGGTCAAATTCCTTAAGGTATTTTTGATATCCAATCATACTGACAATTAAATTTATCTTGCCTCTTTGAGACGAAAAAAATTTAAATGTTCCGTCATCGTTTGTCATTGTCCCTTCGGAAGAATTTTGTATAAAGACATTAGCCAGAGGCAAAGGTTTACCGTCCTGGTCTAATACTTTTCCTTCTATTAATACTTTGTGCTGCGCGTAGATTCCTGCCTGAAAAAATACTACTAAAAGTAAAAGTGCTGTTTTAAAATTTCTTGTGTACATGATTTTTCATCTTCATAATAAAATTTATCTTTATTTGGAACCCGATTTCTTTTCAAGTGCCGGAAGAAGGACATACTTTACCCAGCCGAAATTAGGATCTAATGAAAGTGCTTTTTGATAAGCGAATTTTGCAGCATCGTTATTATCCAGTTTTTCATAAGCTCTCCCAAGCCAGGCATTTGCTTCAAGCATTCCCCATTTCGTATTGACAATCTGCGAGTCTGCTTTTTGCTCGAATAATGATTCGGCTTTTACGAAGTTTTTTGCCGCTTCTTTATAGCTTCCTCCGAACATAACCGGAGTGTTGAATTTCATCATGCCCCGAATTAAATATGTTTCCGGATTTTTAGGATTAAGATATTCGGCATCATCCAGCAGTCCATTTATTTGCGGTGACAACGTAACTGCCGACATTTGGTCGGTTGCAATCTTCATCATATATACTGCTGCCAGAAGGGATTTGCCTTCCGAAGAATATTCTTTCATGTCCGCCAGCTTGTTTGCATCATCGATTGCTTTTTGATAAAATGTATCGAATAATTTTTTGTCTCTATTTTTCATACTGAATTCAAGAAGCTTGTATTCCGAAAATGTTAAATTGTAAAGTGCAATTGCATTACTGCTGTCGGTCTTTAGAATGACGGCAAACTTATCTTTTGCGTTAAGCAGAATATTTTTATCGTATTTTACAAGACCCTCATAAATAAGTCTGCTTCCTTGTTTCAATAATTGATTGCTGCTGCTGTTATCCTGTGGAAGAATTTTTACAGCTGTTATCGATACTAAAAACAGTAGAGTAAAGAACGAGTTAATCATTTTTGTTTTCATTATTATTTCTCCTATTATATGTAAAGTACTTTAATTTATAAAGTTAATAACCAAAAAAATTTTTTACTTTTTAATTAATTTTTCAAGCTGTTCAACATATTTTTCAAATGCCGATTGTCCTTTCTTTGTTAATCCGTAAAGACTGTGTGGTTTCCTATCTAAAAATTCCTTTTTAACGTACAGGTAACCTGCCTCTTCAAGCTTTTTTAAATGAACGCTAAGGTTTCCATCGGTTGCGTTAATTTTACCTTTTATAAAATTAAAATCTGCTTCTTCCGATGAAATCAAAACAGCCATAATAGCGAGTCTTATTCTTGAGTGAATAATTTCATCTAATTGTTGATAATCGAAGTCGCTCACTTTGACAACGCAATTTCTTTTTTAAATTTATTATATATTATTATTCCGGGAACAACCTGGAAAGCAAGCATCATAAATGCCATAATCAAAATTGTTTGAATCCCGGGATAAATGAACATAACTATTGCTCCGACCCACCAGCCGGCCGATAAGTATTTTACCCAGTTCAAATTATAGATATAGCCGCTCATCATAAAGCCTATCCCGAGTATAGATGAAATAAGGGGACTTACAAATACACCGCCTATTGCTCCTGAAAAAACACCAACAAAACCCACAATTGTCATAGCAATACCGCAAGCCAGCCAGATTGATCTAAGCAGCATTGAAGCAAAATTATGCGACCGATGTTTTTTACCTTTACGGAAATAAGAAATAAAACTGTAAATCCATCCGAAGCCGATTAAAACTACCCAAACCCAAATAAAGCTTAAATTTACTTGAAGTACAAAAATCAAATAGTCTGCCAGAAGTCCTATGGTTACAATTAATCCCCAAAATATATAACCTATCCCATCGTTAATTACGGTTCGTTTGCTGTCTTCAATTATTTTCTTGATGAATTTAATTTCATCTAAAGCGGTATTTTCATCCATTTGCTTCCCTTTGTAAAGTACTTTAATTTCTAAAGTAGAATATAAGGTTGTTATATCTTTTTGTCAAGAGAATTTTAATTTTTTTGTTGAATATTACCTCGAGAGGCTGAAAGTTGTGATAAAAGGAATTTACTTGGTGTTATTACTGCAGAATTAGTAAAAATTTTTTCAAGTCCTTTAAATGCTTAAGAGTAATTCCATCGCGGTTTTTTCTTTCCCGGAAATATCGATTAGAATATCTGAAGCATTGTTTATTAATGCTTCATGCTGCCTTACCCCTGCCTGATTTATAAGAGTTGAGACTTTTGTCCACAATTGTGCTGCTTCAGTAAATATTTTATATGCTTTGTCTACTTGAGTTATTTGAAGTAGTTCATAACTTTCCTTTAAAAAATCTCTGTAGAGGTTTCTGAAAAGAGCACCGCCTGTTCCACCTTTTTCCATAAGTCTGGAGGTTGTTGTAAAATCTCTTTCAATATACTTGCTGTTCTTAAACCATTTTTTTATTTCTTTACTTGTTTTTAATATTCCTTTATAACCTATATTATTTATCGGCGGATTCAGGTAATCTTTTGCATTGTTTTTTATAGCACATGCAATTGCTTTTTCAATATTATAATTTTTCTTCCCATTATGAATTGTATAGCTTAAATTTCTTGAAGACATCGGGCCTTTTTCATTTCGTGCGAGCTGCAGATTTTTTAATGATGTTTTCACTCTGTTTCCCTGCTGGGAGGTGTCTATTAAATAAGCATAAGTATCATCATAACCATACATAGCAACATAATGTCCTGCAAAATGTATTTTAACAGTAAAGTAATCCAAATAATAAGAATCAAGTTTAAGCCCAACGGTAATATTTTCTTCAATATTATTTTTTACATTTTCCCAAGCTTTATTAACAGATGAAGTCTCTTTAACTTCGAGTGTTAATCCCAGGTTCCGGGTAATGTTCGCCGTTAGTGCATCCGGTTTAATTCTTCCACCGATAAAAGGGAAATCCATTGTTTTCATATTCCAGAATATAAATCCTAATCCTTCACCCAAACCGAACAGCATCGGTTCGGATAGTTCAACTCCAATTTGATTCAGCAAAGTTCCGGTTGCCGTTGTTTCGCAATGCTGACCATTAAACGGTTTAATATTTTCAATTATCTTTTTCATTTTAATGTTTTGCTTTAATTAGTTGTTAAGTAAAATTTGTATTTCAGTTAAATAATTATCCGGGTTGCCTTTGAATATCATTCCCGGTCCTTTAATGTAGACTTCCCTTATTGGGAGCTGTGTTTCATAACCTTTTTCATTTATATAGCTGAAAATCTTTTTATATGATTCGGAAATATTTTCATAAGCGCCTTTGTGAATTAAACTAACGCATTTGCCTCCTTTTAATCCTCTAACTGAAATTCCTTCGGTGTCCTTTCCTTTTCTGATAGGAAAACACGCCTCGAAATCGGCTTCGTCTTCTTTGTATTCATCTTCATGATAAAGTGTTAACGGTTTCCCGTTTATTTTTCCACCGAATGTTTTACCTAAAATTTTAAAGCCCTCACCGACATCGGAATATTTTCCTTTCATCCTGTAGCCGGCGATTAAAATTGTTTCAATTTCTTTTTCTTCAATTTGAAAATTATTTTCCGTTTTCATTTTTGACATCCTCTCATTATTAATAATGCCTTCAATCGATTGAATTATTTCGTCATACCTGTTGATTTTTACTTTTATCTCGGTAAGCTTTTGCCGGAGCTGTTCCATCAATTCAGCTTCACTTGAGCATTCCTTTAGTATTTCTTGTATTTCTGCAATTGAGAAGTCGAATTCTCGCAGTATTTTAATTGATTTTGCTTTTTCGAAATCTGCTTCCGTATAGTAACGGTAATTTGTAAACTCGTCGATTTCCGCAGGTATCAGGATTTTCTTTTCATGGTAAAACCTTAAAGTTTTAATGGAAATCTGTGTTATCCTGGAAAATACACCTATTGTAAATTTCATTTTTCCTTTAATTTGTTAAACCGATATTGTAAATATAAATACTACAGTTAGGGGAGAGTCAAGTAAAAAAATGGAAATGATATAAAAAATGTTTATATAAAATAGAATTGATGTTATTATTCTTAACATAGAAAACAATTATTCGAGAGGATTTGCAATTTTTGACAATTGGCATGAATGGAGATTAAATTCTGAAAACTAAATTGCTCATTCTAATTTAAAGTTCTCAATGGCAGATGAATGATTTGCTGAGGAAAGTTTAGTCCGATATTAACACCTCGAGCTTAGCTTTCAAGGAAAAACTTTTATTCAATAAATCCTGGTAAGCGGATTTTCGTTGCTGCACCATTGAATAGTAACCTGCGACAACATTTGCAAACTGATTTGTTTTAATGATTAGTGGATCTTCGAGTTTTCCTTTTAAGATACTGAAATTTGAATATATAAAAGGCATAACGAAATTGTTAAAATATCTATAAAAATAGTCGTCGATAAATCCAACACCGTTAATCGCTTCGTGGTAATCGACTATTTGCTTTTTTATATTAAAGTTGCTGATTGTATTCAGATTGCCGCTGTTGATTATTTCTTCATAGGTCCCGGTTTGAAGAGAAGCCTTTGATATCGAAACCATTAGTTTTATAATATAGTTAGCAGAATCGATTTTTATTGTTCCGTTTTGAATGGAAAGTAATTTTGGTTTAGCATGTACTAACCACAGGCTGTCGGATTTAATTGACTTACTTAATTCGGTAATGTTGGCAACTATATCTTGATGAAATCCATTTAAATACTTTTGCTCGGTGTTTTGTACATCTTTTTGCATTCGCCAGTTGTTCAATATAAATCCGGCTGTAACACCTAAAAAAACTACGATTAGCTCGAAGAATAATTTCTTCCAATCATAGCTGACTATTTGGGGAAATTTAATTTTTGAATTCGACATAGACTTTTTGATTTTAAAAATAATTATAAACTTATTTATCCGAATGTAAAATTTTTTACAGGCATAATTTGTGTAAAATCATCATTCAATTCAACAAGGTCTAAGTTGTCAACCGTGCATTGAAAATCAAGATTCAACGATTTTGCTTCCGCTAATGACTGCCGGTAAGTATCCTCATCGAAAATAAGTTCCTCGGGATTTTTTATATCATATTCAGATTGGTTTTTCAAAAATAATCCGAGGCTAATATGCGGAATGAATTCAATATCATCCCTGCGGTATTGCGAAAAGAAACCGGAATAAATTTCATTGTAAAGTTTCTTAATATCCTGTTCGCCTTCTTTTAAAGTTAAGAATAACCAATAATCCCATGATTTTTTTAATTCGCCGAAATGGATTTGAAATGATTTTTGTTTTTTTAATATGTTTTCGATGTGTTTAATTATTCTTCCTTGCAATGCCAAATCCGGGATTGGAAACATTATAGTCATATGAGGGTTAATCAGATTAAAAGTCGGATCATGCTTTTGACGGATTTTGTTTATTTCATTGATTTTTGTTCTGGGGAAGAAAACTAAGGCGTAGTACATTTCTTCTATTTACTTGGTTAGTAAAAAAAATTTCACAAAATAATTTGATAATAAAATTCTTTTATTTTATCGACAACACCATTCTTTGATTAGTTTGACAATTTCAAAATTATGCTATCTCTTTTTTAAAATAAGAAAATTCAATTTTAAATTATTAAAAAATGAATTATAGAATTATATTTTGTAGCAAATAATTACTGACCTTTGTTATATAAAAGGCAGAATCATTTTAACATTTTCTGTACCTTTAATAACTAAAAGAAAATATTCTAAAGATTTTTCAATGAGTAAAAATTCAGACGGTAAAATCGGCTTCCTGGAAGTTGCTTCAATAGGTGTCGGTGGGATGGTTGGCGGAGGCATTTTTGCTGTCCTCGGCCTTGCCGTTCAGCTTGCACAAGGCGGCGCGCCTGTGGCTTTTACTATTGCCGGACTTGTTGCATTGGTAACGTCATATTCTTATACAAAACTTTCTGTTGCATTACCGAGTCAGGGAGGAACAGTTTCATTTTTAGATAAAGCATTCGGCCCTGGGATATTCACAGGTTCATTAAATATTTTATTGTGGATAAGCTATATTGTTATGCTTTCTCTTTATTCCTATGCATTCGGAAGCTACGGCTCGGCTTTATTTCCGCAAGGTTCACAATTATTATGGAAACATATTTTAATTACCGGAAGCATAATCGGTATTTCGGTGTTAAATGTCTTCAGCGCAAAGTTAATCGGTGAAGCTGAAGACTGGATAGTGACAATAAAATTAACCATTCTGCTGTTGTTCGTTTTTGTCGGTATTTGGGGAATCGATGGTACAAGGCTTTCAATTTCACATTGGTCGAGTTCGATTGAAATAATAGCCGGCGGGATGATAATATTTATCGCTTATGAGGGCTTTGAATTAATTGCAAATGCCGCACAGGATGTCCGCAATCCTAAAAAAACTTTACCGCGGGCTTTTTATTCAACTGTTGTGTTCGTAATTATACTTTATATTTTAGTTGCGGTAGTTACTGTCGGAAGCCTGCCTGTCGATAAAATTATCGGAGCAAAAGATTATGCTTTGGCAATTGCAGCAAAACCGTTTTTAGGACAAGCCGGTTTCCTTTTGATTGCAATTGCCGCACTATTATCGACATCTTCCGCTATCAACGCAACTCTTTACGGTGCAGCACGACTTAGCTACATAATAGCCAAAGACGGTGAGCTGCCTTCAATATTGGAAAACAAAATCTGGAACAAGCCGATAGAAGGTTTATTGATTACTTCGGCTGTTACGCTAATCGTTGCAAATTTTTTTGATATATCAAGTTTATCCACGATGGGGAGTTCAGGCTTTTTATTGATTTTCGGAATGGTGAATATTGCAAATGGTAAGTTGTCAAAAGAAACCGGAAGTAAAAGCTGGCTGTCATTTTTAGGTGCGGGACTTTGTTTCGGTGCATTAGCTGCACTGATTTATCAAACGATTATGACAGCACCTTCAAATCTTTGGGTTTTGTTCTTCATGGTTCTATTTTCATTTTTGATTGAAGCAAGCTTTAGATTATTTACGGAAAGGGAAATTAAGCTGCATAATCACCATTGAAACAAGTTTATAATTCAAAGATTGAAAAATTACAAGATTGAAAGATTATTTCTTCGGGAGCAATCAATTATTTAAATTTTATTAGGCACTTAGCGGGAATTTTATTAATACTTTTATAATAGAATAGACTAAAATCAAAAATATCTATCAATGTTTCAAACGGAAATAAATCATTGGCTGCAATCTTTCCCCTCAGATGTTGTTACTTTTTTTATGATAAATATAACGAGAATGGGTTACCAAAATTTTTTCACACTTGTTTTCGTTGTAATAATGTTCGGGATAAATTTCAGGAAAGGTTTTTATCTTGCACAACTCTTAATAATAAATTATGCTTTAACCGAACTGCTGAAAAATTTATTTGCTCTTCCGCGTCCGTCAGACGCAGATTCATCTTTAAAATTATTTATTGAGAAATCAACCAATCCTTCACCTTTTTATAAGATGGGAGCAAAATCATTTTTCAGCCTACCGCCGCAAGAAGTTATAAATTATTACCGCTCTGTTCCCGGTTATTCATTTGGACTTCCATCCGGGCATGTTTCATCGACAACTGTTTTGTGGGGCTCCTTATATTTTTTATTTAAGAAGAACTGGATAAAAATAATTGGAATAATTATAATTTTTTTAATGACAATTTCGAGAATGTACCTCGCCAAACATTTCCTTGCAGATGTTATTGGTGGTTTTATCGTCGGTTCAATTGTCGTTGCATTTGGTTACTATGGAATTTTAAAGAATGATAAAATCGATAAATTAATTTTGTACGAAAATATTTTCACATTTAAGAATGTAAAAAGAATAATCTGGTTGCTCTACCTGTTAGGATTTCCTTTTGTACTGCTGTTAATTCCATCTTTAAATTTCCGGATTTCAGCAGCTTTGTTAGGAATAAATACCGGCTATATAATTTTATCGTTTAAAAGTATCCCGTCCGATATGGCATCAATAATTAAAAGAATTGCAAGGATTGTTCTGGCAATAGTCGTATTTATACTTTTAAGCTTCATTCTAAAATTTCTCATAAACTATTTTAATATCGTAACCGGCTTTACATTATATATTGAGGCATTTTTAACAACAATGTTAATGGTAATTCTTACGGTAAAGTTAGGTGTGAAGTTTAAATTTTATGAATTAAACAAAACCTCAATTTAAAATTGAGAGATGACATCTTTGTTCAAAAGAAAAGCGGTTATATGCAGCCTTAAAGATTTCACTTCGCTTTATGTCCTGCTAACATTAAAGGTCTCCGATTATATTTCAATTAACTTCTGCTTTTTCTTCTGCGCTAAATGTTCAACAACATTACCAATGATTTCCTGTTTCAGTGTTTCAAGCATTCTTGTTTTTACAAAATGACGATACGTAATAAGACTGATTTCACGAACAGGCACAGGCGGCTTGAATTCCCTGATATTATTTTTTTGCTTTACACTTAAATGCTGAACAGCTAATTCCGGGAGAATCGTTATTCCTTCATATTGATCGACCATTTTGATTAGTGAATCAATACTGCCTGCCTCATATTCAAGATTGCTGTTAGTAATTTCTTTCTTTTTCAGTTCACACAAGTTAACAATTTGCGAACGGAGACAATGTCCTTCTTCCAGGAGCCACAAGTGATTAAGATTAATATCTTCTGCGAGTAGATATTTTTTGTTCAACACGGTTTCGTCCTTTGAAGCATAAACAAAAAACTCTTCATTATATAATGGCTGTTCCAATATTGAAGAATTATTAAGAGGCGTTGCAAGAATTCCGACGTCAAGAATATTTTTCTCAAGCTTTTCGATTATATGTTCCGTAGTAAATTCCCAGATTTTTACTTTTATTTCCGGGTATTTCTTTAGAAATTGTTTCAGGAAAACCGGAAGCAGAAAAGGTGCAACTGTGGGAATAATTCCAATCTTTAATTCTCCTTTCAACTCGCCCTTAATGGAATAAGCAATTTCTTTCAGCATCCCGGCTTCTTTTAAGATTTTTTTTGCCTGCTGAATAATTTCACTTCCGGCTTCTGTAAGAATAACAGGCTGTTTGCTCCTGTCGAATATCATAAGGTGTAATTCATCTTCCAGTTTATGAATCATCATGCTCAATGTAGGTTGTGTCACACAGCAAGCCTCGGCCGCTTTGGCAAAATGCCGGTGCGTATCGACTGCTATTATGTACTCTAATTGCTGCAAATTCATATTATAGATATTATTTATAATATTATAGAAAACATCAATTTGATTGATTCTAAAATAATTAATACTTTTATGTAAACAAAAAATTTAATTGATTATTTATAAACAAACAGGTATTAAAAATGGAAAATAATTCGAACAATGAAAGTAAGTGTCCGGTTATAGGGCATGGCGCTGGCGGCGGTACAACAAACCGCGACTGGTGGCCAAATAAATTGAATTTGAATATCCTGCGTCAACATTCTTCCAAGTCTAATCCGATGGGTGAAGAGTTCAACTACGCTGAGGAGTTTAAAAAATTAGACTTAAATGCTGTAAAAAAAGATCTCTTGGATCTGATGACCGATTCTAAAGATTGGTGGCCGGCCGATTTTGGTCACTATGGCCCTTTCTTTATTCGTATGGCATGGCACAGCGCAGGTACTTACCGCATTGCTGATGGACGCGGCGGCGGCGGTACCGGCGCTCAACGCTTTGAACCGCTTAATAGCTGGCCTGACAATGTGAACCTCGACAAAGCACGCAGGTTGATTTGGCCGGTTAAACAGAAATACGGAAAGAAAATTTCCTGGGCCGACCTGATTATCCTCGCCGGTAACTGTGCCCTTGAGTCAATGGGCTTCAAGACTTTTGGTTTCGGCGGAGGACGTGTAGATACATGGGAACCTTTGCAAGACATCTACTGGGGTTCGGAAGGAGAGTGGCTTGGAGATAATCGTTACACAGGCGACCGGGATCTGGAGAATCCACTTGCTGCGGTTCAGATGGGTCTGATCTATGTGAACCCTGAAGGTCCGAACGGAAATCCTGATCCTATTGCAGCAGCCCGTGACATTCGCGAAACCTTTCGGCGTATGGCTATGAATGATGAAGAAACTGTCGCGCTTATTGCAGGAGGGCATACATTCGGTAAAGCTCATGGCGCTGCCGATCCAAACAAATATGTCGGACCGGAACCCGCAGGTGCAAGTATTGAAGAGCAGGGCCTTGGATGGAAAAGCAGTTTCGGCTCAGGCCATGGTGACGACACAATCGGCGGCGGCCCGGAAGTTACCTGGACCACAACACCTACAAAATGGAGCAACAATTTCTTTGAGAATCTTTTCGGCTACGAATGGGAATTAACAACAAGTCCGGCCGGTGCCAAGCAGTGGGTTGCAAAGGATGGTCCTGAAGCAGTACCGTCTGCTCAAGATCCGTCAAAGAAACATAAACCAACCATGCTTACAACTGATCTCTCTTTGCGTTTCGATCCTGCTTACGAAAAAATTTCAAGACGCTTCTACGAGAATCCAGATGAGTTTGCAGATGCGTTTGCCCGTGCATGGTTTAAATTGACTCACCGAGATATGGGCCCGATCGCACGCTATCTTGGTCCGGAAGTTCCCGAAGAAGATCTGATTTGGCAAGATCCTATCCCGGCTGTTACTCATAAAGTAATTGGTAAAAAAGATATCTCTGAACTAAAGGATAAGATACTTGATTCAGGTTTATCTGTCTCTCAACTGGTATCAACTGCTTGGGCATCAGCATCAACATTCCGGGGTTCCGATAAACGAGGCGGCGCAAATGGTGCACGAATTCAACTTGCACCACAGAAAGATTGGGAAGTTAACAACCCGACCCAGCTTGCAAAAGTGCTGAAGAAGCTTAAGAATATCCAAAAAGAATTCAACAACGCACAATCCGGTAAAAAGAAAGTTTCACTTGCCGATCTGATAGTTTTAGGTGGATGCGCAGCAGTTGAAAAGGCAGCAAAGAAAGCCGGTTATGATGTAAAAGTACCTTTCACTCCGGGACGCGGCGATGCACTGCAAGAGCAGACTGATGTTGAATCATTTGCTGTTCTCGAACCAAATGCAGACGGGTTTCGTAATTATCTGAGAACCAAATACATGGCATCAACAGAAGAAATGCTGGTTGACCGTGCACAGCTTTTAACTCTTACACCGCCGGAGCTGACAGTCCTAATTGGCGGTATGCGTGTGCTTAACACAAACTTTGATGGCTCCAAACACGGTGTGTTTACAAATAAACCTGGAACACTTACTAACGACTTTTTTGTTAACCTGCTTGATTTGAACACAACGTGGAAGACAGTTTCCGAAGAAGTGTTTGAAGGTAGTGACCATAAAACAGGCAAAGTAAAATGGACTGGCACCCGTGTCGATCTTATCTTTGGCTCAAATTCAGAGCTTCGCGCTCTTGCTGAAGTTTACGCAAGTTCCGACGCGCAGAAAAAGTTTGTGAACGACTTTGTAGCAGCATGGAACAAAGTAATGAATCTTGACCGGTTTGATCTGGATTAATTTTGGTTCTTTAAAGAAGTGGTTATAAAGGCAGACCAGCAACGGTCTGCCTTTTTTAATTTACATACTTTAGGATTGGGACATAGTGTAACAGTAAAATTAGTTCCGCAACAGCTACGATTGATACACTCAGTTTTAAATTGATCAAAAAAATTAGATGGATGAGCGGATACCGCCTTTATTTCAGAAAATGTAGACAATTATTTATATAGAACTTTGGATGTCGGGTTTAATTTTAAAAGTTTAACTTCAGGAAGCTATGTGCAAATGAAGAAGTATGCACCTCATTTGGAAAAACTTTTTGCCGGTTTTATATAATCTCAATTAAAAAGTGCTAACCCTTTTACAAGCCTGGATTTGATCAATCCATAAAATGAAAACTTCCCCGAATATTTCCATCCAAGGTGAAGCCCGCACCGGCTGCAAAATGCATATGACCATGAATGATTTTTAAACCAGGTGAATTCCAAAGTTGGACTTCCTTCTACACGGCAGCCGTCTGCAGTACGGAAAGTAATGATATCGAAAACATATCCTTTAGGATTTGTAAATTGAAATTCAGTTTCACCATCATACGCGAACC
>CAZKUR010000096.1:0-14522 GCA_964556005.1 uncultured Ignavibacteriaceae bacterium
CGTAATTTTGTCATTACGAATTCCGATTCACCAGTTATCATGCAGTATCGGGATGAAGTAATCTCTACCCAAAAAAAATGTTAGATTGCTTCACCCAAACAACATTCAAATCTGAACCCAGTTGGGTTCGCAATGACGATATAATGATTTTTCAATATTATAAGAGGTAATTACAAACTCAATATCGAAATTTGTCATTCTTTTGATAAATAAAAGCGAGTTTTTTTCGGTAACTCGCAATGACTTTTTCTTCTTTTTGATCACCCGCTTTGGGATGAGTTGCAAAAAGAGTTGAAATATTTTTTCATACCTATGTTTTAAATTAAGATTTTTGAAGAAGCAAAGTTAAAATCCTTGGAACAGTTGTTCTATCATTGTTGTCAAAAAATTCATTTATATCAATAATATTAAAACCGTTCCTTTTTGCTGAATCGATGAAATCAGAAATATTATGATTGAAGCATGTTAAAATTTCTATTCCCTCATCAGTTTCAAATCTTGCTTTTGTACCGATGTATTGTTTGAAAGGATGCAATTCACCGATATAAATGTATCCGCCTGCTTTCAAAACTTTTGCTGTTTCTTTAAAAATATTATCGAGAATTTCGATATGCTCAAGCACTAAACTGAAAATTATAATATCATAATGTTCATTAGTAAAATTCCAATCATGAGTAATATCCGCTTGAATGAATTTAACCTTATCCGATTTAATTTTTCCTTTTGCTTTTGCGAGCATCTCTTCCGAAAAATCAATGGCAGTAATTTGTTTTGCTTTTGTAATTAACCATTCCGTATTCTTTCCTGTGCCGCATCCGATTTCAAGGCAGTTATTGAAACTAACATCTGCTAAAGTGAATTTCAATGCTTTAGCTTCTAAATCCCGTGTTTTGTTACTGCTAGTATCATATTGCTTTGACCAGATGTCATACGCTTTTTTTGTATCCATAATATTTTCACGTATAACTAATTTATTGTAAGATAAAATCATTAAATAAATAATATCTTAGTGCTGCATTGTTTCAAACCAAATTTCGAAAATCGAATTTTAGTTTCAGATTTGTTCTTAGCGGATGATTAAATTGTTTTGTTTACATTAGAATAAATATTTAGTTAGTATTAAAAATTCGGCCCGAATAAAATTATCATCGCTTCAAATATTTTAATGCCAAACAGGTTATATCATCAGACTGCTCAACTCCGTTTGTATAAGCTTGAACATCGCCGAAGATGTTTAAAACCAGTTTTTCTGTAGTCGTGGAATTATTCTTCAAAATAGATTCGACAAGACGCTTCTCCTGAAATTCTTCTTCATCTTTGTTGAAGGCTTCCGTTACTCCGTCGGTATAGAAAAAAATACTCTCATCCGGTTTGAGCGTTATAATATTGGATTCATACTCGGAATCTTTCAACGCTCCCAAAAGTAAGCCGCCGATATTTTTAAGCTGTTCGACTTTTCCTTCTGTAGAAATTAAATACGGCGGATTATGCCCAGCATTAGAATATTCGAAATTTCCGTTTCTTGTATCTAGTATTCCATACAATAATGTTACAAACATGTTCGACGGACTTTCATCAACGAGAATATTATTTACCTCATTTAAAACATTGTCTGCAGGCATTCCTTTAAGCGCTGTTGCTTTTAATAATGATTTGCAGACAGCCATTAAAAGGGCAGAGGCAATTCCTTTCCCGGATACATCGCCGATTATTACACCGAGCCTGTTTTTATCTATTAGGAAGAAATCATAAAGATCGCCGCCGACTTCTTTAGCCGGAATCATTTTTGCATAAATATCAAATTCTTTTCTGCCGGGAAATGCAGGAAAAATTTTTGGAAGGATTGAAGTTTGGATAGTTGTAGCGATATCGAGTTCTTTCTTTATAGATATTAGCTTTTCCCTGCTTAATAATGCCAGCTTATAATGTTCAATCTCTTTCAAAGATTTCTCTACAGTTATCTCCAGGTCTTTTAAATCGATAGGTTTTGTAATAAAATCATATGCGCCTCTGTTCATTGCCGTTCTGATATTTTCCATATCACCGTAAGCAGAAACAATTACAGACCGAAGCAGTTTGTTATCTAATTCATTTATTTTTGAAAGTAGAGTTAGTCCATCCATTACCGGCATATTGATATCCGTTAGAATGAGATTGATTGTTCCGTCGCTTGCAATTTTATCAAGCGCTTCAGCACCGTTAGCAGCAAAACTAAATTCATATTCTTTTGCTTTTATTTTATTCCGGAATTTTTGCAGGATAAGCTGCTGCAAATCCGGTTCGTCATCGACTACAAGAATTTTAACTTTTTGCTTTTCTGTTTCCATTTTAAGTTATCTCAAGTTGATTTAATCTTGTTTTTAGTAAATTGAATTCAAGCGGTTTGGTAAAATAATCCTCCGCACCAAGCTCTTTTGCTTTCTGATAATTTTGTTCGTCTCCGTAAGCGGTTATCATTATTACTTTAAGCTTGGGATATTTTGTTTTTATCTGCTTTAATAATTCAATCCCTGTCATCTCAGGCATATTGATATCGCTTAAGATGCAGTACTCTGCACGGTTCTCCATTGACTCGAGAAGATTTAACGCGGAATTTCCGTTAAAGGCAAAATGGATGTTCATTTCGCCGGATTTAATTTCCTTACGGAATTTTTGCTGAAAAAGAAATTGAACATCTTTCTCATCATCAACAACTATTAGCTTCACTTTTTACTCCCTCTAAAAGTTTAATTTAATATTTTCAAAATAATTTTTTATTTAGGTATTGTGATTATAAACTCAGTGTATTTACCTTGCTCGCTCTCAAATTTTATTTCTCCGCCGTGAACTTTTGTAACTATATCGTAGCTAAGTGATAAACCCAGGCCGGTTCCTTCACCTGTCGGTTTGGTTGTGAAAAAGGGCTGGAAAACTTTATCTATAATATCGTCCGGGATTCCATTCCCGTTGTCTTTTATTCTAATTTTAACTTTGTCATTTAAATTTTTGGTGGAAACTTTAAGTATTGGAAAGAATTTTTTACCATTGTGTTTCTTTTTTTCGTTTGCGGCATAACATGCATTGTTAATTAAATTCAGAAATACTCTGCTGATATCCTGCGGTACAATATTTATTTTTCCAATTGATTGATCGTAGTCTTTCTCAATTGTAATATTGAATTCCTTATCCTGAGCTCTCATACCATGAAAAGCAAGAGTGACATACTGATCAAGCAGGGCATTTACATCAGTTAATATTTTCTCACCTGAGCTTCCTCTTGAATGCAGCAACATTCCCTTAACTATAGAATCGGCGCGTTTACCATGCTGGTTAATTCTCCCCAGGTTTTGTTTTAAATCTTCGATAATTTCATTCACCTCTTCTTTATTACCGTTCTGCAAATCAACTTTCATTTCATCAAGTAATTCTATACTTATTTCGGAAAAGTTATTCACAAAGTTTAAAGGATTTTTAATTTCATGAGCAATACCTGCAGTAAGTGCACCTAATGAAGCTAACTTTTCCTGGGTAACGAGGTTTTCCTGAGTAGTTTTCAGTATGCGGTACGCTTCTGCATTATCAAGTGCGAGCGCTGTATATGTAGCAAGGCCGCGAAGGATGTTCAGATGATAATCTTTATATGCATTTTTACTGAAACTTTGAGCTGTCAGCACACCTATGGATTTGTCTTTATAAATCAACGGAAGGTAGATTAATGATTCGGTACTTTCACCTGCGGCAGTTTGAGGAATTGAATCAATATATATACGATATTCCTTTTCGAAATCGTTAATAAAAATTTCTTTTTTATAATTAAAACACCAGCTTGCCGGCCTATTTTTATCATTTAAATCGTAACTGTATACCGGCAGAGTTTTGCCTTTTTCTTTTGTTGCGGGAAAATCCAGCCGGTGATGATCTTTATTGAAAATTCCGATGCCGAATACAGAAGCATCCATAAGTGCGTTGACATGTTCGTACGAAGTGCTGATGATATTCTCAATCGTAAGTGAGCCGGTAATGTCTTTTCCTATTTCACTGAGCAGCTCGACATTTTTACGCCGTTCATTTTCGGAATCCGCGCGCAATTTTGCTTCCCGAAGTTCAGCGCGTTCGCGTTCTTTGGAAACAACTCTTTTCCTTTGAACCCTATCGACCAAAAAGATCAGACCGCCTAATAAAAGTCCGTAAATAATATATGCCCACCATGTTCTGTACCAGGGCGGCAATATCTCAAATGAATAACTTCCTTTACTGCTTTCTATGCCGAGTATGTTTTCTGCAGCAACATTAAATGTATATTTGCCGGGAGAAAGGTTAGTATATTCTTTTGTGTTTTCGTTTGACCACGGCGACCAGCTATTGTCAAATCCTTTTAGAAAAGTTTTAAACCGGTTTAGGTTTTTTCCTTCATAACTTGTTGCTGAAAATCTGAATTTTATAGAATTGTTTTTATAAGTTATAACCGGTGAATTCTGATATGCTGTTTTTTCTCCGAAATAGATTGATGAATCTTTACCAATCCAAACTTTTCTTATCAATGCAGAATAATCTGTTTTGTTTGGATTCTTCTTTAAGAAATCATATTTAATCAAGCTTGTAGAAGCAAGAAACCAGACTATACCGTTTTGTTCAACATAAACTTTATTAATTTGTTCATCGGAGAGTCTGTTAAAAGGCGACGTTAACCATTTGTACGTACCATCCGGCTGAGGATTACCCATAGCGATTGAATTATCCGTTCCAATCCAGATTCGTCCAAGGTAGTCTTGTTGAAATACGTTCAAACTTTTGTGGTTAAGAATGCGGTAACAGCCCGATATAATATTATCCGATGTATCGGAATAAAATATTTTTTTGTGTTCATCAAATTTGTAAATACTATCGGCAGATGAAAAATAATTTTGGTTGTTAAATTTATCAACCCATATCTGGCCGTTCTGAAGTCTGTTTGTATGATCGAAATGTTCGATAACAGGTTTGGTTAAAATAATATTTCCTTTCTCATCTTTACGAAAGGTAATTCTAAAAACACCCGAAGCATTTGTGCCTACCCACAATTTACCGTCTTTGTCTTCTACGATTGAATTTACCACATCAGTAATATCCAGAATTTGTCCCTCGTCTATCCAATTGTTTCCGCTTTTAAATTCCGACCATACTCCTATTGCACCTACATATATTCTATTCTTATTTATTTGAGATTGCCTTAGAGCATGAACAATGTATTCGTTGCCGATTGTTTTTCTTATAGCGGATAATTTATCCTTATTGACTTTGAATAAACCATTAAACGTTCCAACAAGTAATTCATTTCCCGTTTCAAGGAAATTGAATGACTGGTTGATGCTGTTCTTTACCAATTGAAAATTATTAGTCTCCGGATCCAAATAATAGACCCCGTTATTTGTTGCCGTATAAATGATTCCTTTATAACGAATGATATCATTAGGAAGTACGGAAAAATTATTCCTCGAATCAAAATAGCTTATGGGGGAAGCGTAGTCAATTCTGGAAATTCCGTTGCCTGTTGCAAGCCATATCGCCCCGGAACGATCCTGCAAAGTATAATAAATTGTGTTATTCGGAAGTCCGCTTTCTGTATTATAAATGCGGACTTCCATCCCGGTAGTATCGATTACCACTGCGCCGCCGTTTATCGTGCCTAATAATATATTACCATCCGAAAGAATTGTACCCGGATAATAAATCAAATTTTCTTTTAAGAAATTATCAGCTTCTGTTTTAAACGGGGTAAACTTATTTCCATCGTACTTAAGTAATCCCATTGTTCGTGTAACAATCAAAAATGTTGCATCTTCGCCTGGGAAGGGAAGCATCACATAAATTCTTTCATCTGCAAATTTTTCTCCTCCTTTTAATAAATTTAATGAATCATCTTTGATTACCTCAAGCCCTCTGCCAAATTCACGTACATATATGGTTCCGTTAACCTTAAACATTACATGAAAAGCGCTTTTGCTTTCAATTATTTTAAATTCTTTTTTTTCAGTGTTCCAGATTAGAATATACTTAGCAGCGTTAAAATATACTTTGTTACTGCAAACAAAAGTATTCCAAACATCGGAAAAATCTCTTTTATTTTTCGGCACAAATTTCATTAAGGAATGAAATATTAGTCTTCCAATGGAATCAGGTTGAAAATAGCCTAAATCGCCCTGTGCACCGGCATATATTTTATTGTTGCCGCCAACAGCTAAAGAACGGACAACCGAATTGTTAGGAACAGGGTAAATTCTCCACTCCGAGCCGTCATACTCGAGCAATCCTTTTTGATTTCCAAAATACATTACACCGCTGTCGCCTTGAATAATTGACCATACCTGCTGGTTGGCTTCATATTCTTTGGGAGAATAATTATTTATTAGCTGATAACCGCTTTCCTTATTACTTTGGCTGTAAACCGGAACAAGCATCAGAAGTATGTTCAGTAAGATTAACACTTTGCCGAACTTCATAATTTCATATGAGCTTTTTATATTATGTCTATATTTCATTGAATCAATATTTTTAACGTCACAAGTTAATTTATTAAAATCTTTGCTCAATTGTTTATTGCGGTAAAGTTACAATAAACTCTGTGCCTTCGCCTTCTAAACTCTCAAATTTAATTTCTCCGCCGTGCTGCTTTACAATAATATCATAACTCAGTGATAATCCAAGGCCGGTACCTTCGCCCGCCGGTTTGGTTGTGAAAAAAGGATTAAAAAGTTTATCCTTTATCTTATCCGGAATTCCGTTTCCGTTGTCGCTAATATGTATTTCAACTTTGTCCTGCAAATTTATAGTTGAAACTTTAAGTACAGGGACATATCCGTCGCTGCGTTTTTTCTTTTTTTCATTGGTTGCATAGCAGGCATTGTTAATTAAATTTAGAAATACTCTGCTGATATCCTGCGGAACGATATTTAATTTTTCAATCGATTCATCATAATATTTCTCAATCGTAATGTTGAATTCTTTATGCTGAGCTCGCATTCCATGATATGCAAGATTAACATATTGATCCAGAAGATCATTTATATCGGTTAAAGTTTTTTCGCCCGAAGTTCCTCTTGAATGAAGCAGCATCCCTTTTACAATAGCGTCGGCGCGTTTACCGTGTTGATTAATTTTCTTAAGATTTTGTTCTAAATCATCAATTCTTTCGATTGCTTCTTCTTTATTATTGTTATTCAATTCTGTTTTTATTTCATCTAATAATTCACCGCTCAATTCGGAAAAATTATTTACGAAGTTTAGAGGATTTTTAATTTCATGAGCAATTCCGGCAGTTAAAGCGCCAAGCGAGGCAAGCTTTTGTTGGGTTAGAAGCTGTTCCTGCGTTCTAATTATTTCTTCATTTTTATCCTGAAGAGTTTTAATTGCCTGTGCTTTAGATATAGCCGATACGGCATGTTCCCGGAACCTGTTAAGTAAATTTGCAGCCGAATGATCGAATGCATCCTTGCTTGAAAAACTATCGAACACCACAAATGCTTCGGTTATGCGGTCAATTTCAACTGCCATTACGAGCATTGATTTTGCCTTGCTGAAATTTGAAAGTTTTTGATCGCCGTATAAATTGTCGGTATTCCTAATAATATATATTCCTTTTTCGGATTCTTCCGAATTTTCTGAGTAACGCTTCTTTAATTCATCTTCGGTAAAGGATATTTTTTCAAGATCTTCAACTATATACCCGGCCGTAAAAGCAACACGGAACAATTCATCTCTTTTGTCACGTAAAAATACAGCCGCTTTTTCAGCTTTGGTTATAAAATTCATTGTTTGTTCAAGCAAAGAATTAAAGAGATTCTCAAGATTTTCAGCACGATTAATTACCCTGACCAAACCGTCAACCGTCTCAAGTTCTTCAGCCTGCATTTTTATTAATTTCGCTTCACGCAGATAAGCTTTATCACGTTCTCTGCTTATAACCCTTCTTCGCATTATCCTGTCTGTTAAAAATATTCCCGTGATTATTAATAAAATATATGCACCGTATGCCCAGTTTGTCCGCCACCACGGAGGTGTTATAATAATTTCCAACGAAGTCCCGGTATTATTCCAGACACCATCGTTGTTCGAACCTCTTACAAACAGTGTGTATGTACCAGGGTCAAGATTGGTGAATGTTACTTCTCTCTTATTTCCAAGCTGAATCCAGCTATTATTATATCCATCAAGTTTGTAGGCATATTTATTCTTGTTAGGACTGATAAAGTTCAGAGCGGAGAATTCAAAGTTTAAGATATTATTGTCGTAAGAAAGTACAAACTTTTTCTTTTCCGAGACTCCTTTTTCTTCAATCATTGAGGAACTTTTTTTGTTATAATAATTGAAAGAAGTTATAACAATTTCCGGCTTATAAAGATTGGTTTTAATAATCGAAGGAAGAAATGAAACGACTCCACCGATACCGCCGTAATAAAATCTTCCTGTTTTTTTGCTTTTAAAATATGCATCCTCAAACTTAACCGTCTGTAAGCCGTCGGCTTCATTAAAATTCCAAAATATATTTTTAACAGGGTCGAATTTGGATAAGCCGTTTGCAGTTCCAATCCAGAGATAACCTGAATCATCCTGGAGGATTCCTCTTACTACATCATTTGCTAATCCGTCTTTTTGTGTATAATGTATGAATCTTACTTTATCTTTATCATTTTTCGGAGGAATAAATTTGTTTAATCCTCCTCCGAAAGTACCGAGCCACAAAGTTCCATTTTTATCAATTAATATTGTTCGTACATCGTTGCCGCTTAAACTATTTTTATCTTTAGGATTATGCTGGTAATTTTTAAACTTAGGCTTACTCACTGAACCGTCTTTGTTAATTACGTAATCGGAAATGAGTTTATTTAAACCGCCGTCGGAAGTTCCAATCCATAATTGACCATCTTTACTTTCAGCGATACTCATAACTCTATTGTCACTAATGCTGTAAGGATCGTTTTTATCGGATCTGTAGTGGAGGAATTTTACTGTTTTATTATTCGAAGAATAAATTAATTTATTCAGACCGCCGTTCCAGCTTCCAATCCAAAGTGAACCATTTGAATCGGAAAATAATTTTATTATTTCACCTTTGCTTATACTATTTAAATCATTCGGATTATGTACATAATGAATAAAAGAATTAATTTCGGGATTATATTTGTCCAGTCCCTTTGAAGTACCGATCCAAATAATTCCGTTTTTATCTTGAAGTAAACTATAAACTATATCGGAACTGAGTCCATGAGTTCCTTGGCCGTTTTTATAGTGTGTAAAATGTTTTGTAGTAATATCATATTTATCCAAACCTAATTCGGTACCAATCCAAATGTTTCCATCTTTATCTTCCAATACACTTAAGACATTGTCATTAATAAGTGAGTTTTTATTAAAATAATTATTGTGAAAATTCAAGAAATTTTTTGAGTTATTATTAAGTATATATAAACCATTAGTGTTTGTTCCAATCCAGATCAAGCCTGATCTGTCTTCAAATAAATTGGTGATGTTAGCGGCATCGATTCCGTAAGGATCTAATTGAGCAATATTGAAGTGGCGAAAATTTTCCGTTGTGTCGCTTTTGCTGCCGGGCTTATATGTATAAATTCCTTTTCCATAGGTACCAAACCAGTATTCTCCTTCTGTATCAATTAATATACTTTGGATATCATGGATGGGAATGTTTTTATCAAAATTTGAATACGGGTTTTCAAATAAAAATTTCTCAGACTTTGTATCGAACCAAACAATTCCCTTATAATAATCAGCAAGCCACAGCAGATTATGATGGATATTGTCTTCAACCATAAAGTCGAGAAAATTATTAGTGTTGATTTTGAGTTGCTGATGAAATCTAATAAATCTGTAATTATTATAAGAATTCTGATCATTAGTTAGTTTGCTTATAGAGCCGTTATTTGAACCGAACCAGACTGTCCCGGAATTATCTTCAATTATGCACATCACTCCGTTACCGGTAATTCTGTTTGCACTTTCAGTGTTATTACTAAAATTAATAAATTTAATATTTTTCATTAGTTCTGAAGTTGAATCAAAATTATTATCAATTAAGGAAACCCCTACTGAGCGTGTCCCGATCCAAATACGATTTTTGCTGTCTTCGTAAAGTGAAAGTATTTGATCGCTGGAAATGCTATAACTATCGTTAGAATTATGAATAAAGTTAGTAAATGTTTCGTTTTCACTGTTGAACAAACTTAGCCCGCCACCAAAAGTACCTACCCACAACCTTCCAAAATGATCTTCCATCAGGCATGTTATTTTATTTATTCGGAGGCTGGTTGTATCACCGTCAATGTGTTTATATACTTTAAATTCATAACCGTCGTACCTGCTTAATCCGTCCCATGTAGCAAACCACATAAATCCTTTGGTATCCTGAAACATAGCTCTAATCATGTTCTGTGACAAACCTTGTTCTATATCTATATGTGTAAATCTTGATGTTTGCCTTTGTGCAGGTGCGGCTGCATTAAACGCCAAAACAAATGTTATAAATAAAATTATAGCCGATGTTTTGTTCATAATTTGTTTTTTAATCTGTTAAGTTTTAGGTAAAATTAATATAAACTCAGTGAATTCGCCGGCTTCACTCTCAAATTTTATCTCTCCGCCGTGGACTTTTGTAATAATATCATAACTTAAAGATAAACCTAAACCTGTTCCTTCTCCCGTCGGTTTTGTTGTAAAGAACGGCTGGAATATTTTATCGATGATATCTTTAGGTATTCCATTGCCGTTATCTGCAATTCTTATTTCAACTTTTCCATTTAGATTTTTAGTTAAAACTTTTAAAGTCGGGGAGAAATTATTATCGCTGCTGTTCTTTTTTCTTTCATACGCTGCGTAATAAGCGTTATTAATTAAATTCAGAAATACTCTGCTTATATCCTGAGGAACTAGATTTATCTTTTCTAAAGTTTCATCGTAGTCCTTTTCAATAGTAATGTTAAATGCTTTATCCCGTGCCCTCATTCCATGATATGCAAGATTAACATATTGATCTAAAAGATCATTTATATCAGTTGGTGCTTTTTCACCTGTAGAACCCCTTGAGTGAAGAAGCATTCCTTTAACGATTGAATCAGCGCGTTTCCCATGCTGGTTTATTTTTTCGAGATTTAGTTTTAAATCTTTAAAGATTTTACGACCTTCTTCTTTGTTATCATTCTCAAATTCAGTTTCCATCTCATCTAATAGATCGTTTGAAAGCTCAGCAAAATTATTTACAAAGTTTAAAGGATTTTTTATTTCATGTGCTATACCGGCAGTTAGCGCTCCTAATGAAGCTAACTTTTGCTGGGTTACTAACTGTTCCTGCGTTTTAATAATTTCTTCATTTTTTTTCTGAAGTGTTTTTATTGACTGGGCTTTTAATATTGCCGATACTGCGTGTTCCCGGAACCTGTTCAATATTCTTGCTGTTGAGGGATCAAATGAATCTTTATCGGCGAAACTATCAAATACAACATAAGCTTCTAATTTATTTTCCCATTCAACCGCCATAACCAGCATTGATGCGGCTTTATTGATTCCAGAAAATTTTTCATCTCCATAAAGGTTTTCGGTATTGCTTATAATATAAATCCCCTTTTCTATTTCTTCTGAATTTTCCGTGTATCTTTTTTTCAATTCTTCAGGACTGACTGAAATTGAATTAAGCGCTTTAATATTATATCCAAGGGTGAACGCAACATGGAATTTATTGTCATTATGATCAAGTAAAAACACTGCAGCTTTTTCTGCCTTAGGAATAAAGCTGACTGTTTGAACTAAAAGTGAATTAAATAATGTATCGATGTCTTCTGCGTTATTGACTACTCGAACCAGTTTATCAACAGTTTCCAATTCTTCAGCCTGTTTTTTTATTAAATCTGCTTCACGAAGTTTTGCCTTATCCTGTTCCTTTCTTATGATTCGTGCCCTCATTATTCTATCCGTTAAATAAATTCCAAATAAAATGAATAAAACATATGCAGCAATTGCCCACCAGGAAAAATACCAGGGCGGCAGAACTTTAAAACTAAAAACCGCTTCATTACTGATTATTCCGTAAATGTTTTTTGCACGAACTCTGAAGATGTATGTGCCGCCCGAAAGATTTGTATAATCCTTCTTCGTTTCATTCCTCCAGTTAGACCATTTATCATCAGCGCCTTCAAGTATATACTGATAAAGATTTGACTCCGGTTTATCATAGCTTGTTGCTGAAAACTCAAAACGAATATCATTTTTGGAAAAGGGAATAATGATTTTGTAATCTTTATCTTTATTATTAGGGTCTCCGCCGTATATCAACGAATCGTTTGCAACGGTTACACTTCGGATTAATACTGAAAAACCGGAATCAATATTTTTTGTTATTGAAGGCTCATAATGAATTAATCCTTCATCATTACTGAGCCATAAACTCTCTTTATCCAAAACAGAATCATAATCTGCATAAATATATTTAACAGTGGACAAGTCTGCTCTTTGAAACACCGGATCGGGATTCCACTCATATCTGCCATTTTTTTGAAGAATAGCTTTACCTAATTGAGGACCAAATTGTGTATTTGCTAAAATCCAGTAACCGCCTTTGTTACTTTCAATCATCGAAGAAATTGTATTTTCGGAAGAAACAAACTCTCTGCCCAGGATTGAATCGGCGACGAAACTTTTCAGTTTTCTATCAAACTTGAAAATTCCTTTATCCGTAGCCAGCATCATCCGGCCTTGTATACTATACAGATTCCATTTATTCCCGGGAAGTCCTTTCACATCCTTATAATCAACCATTGTAAGAGAATCACCAAAACCTTTTTCAAATCCGTTTATTTTACTGGTGATGTGAATTACCGGTTGTCCGTAGCTTTTTATCCACAATGTACTGTCCTGATCTTCAACAATGTTGGAAACATTATGGAACTTATCAGTGAACAGTTTAACTATGGGGATTTTATTCTTTTTTATTTTGATTAAATAACATCCATCAGTCGCTCCGGCATATAAAAGGTCAGGAAATATTTTTGAAGGTAAGATTGTTTCAAAGTTAGCAGAACCTAATTGATATCTAAGTTTATCATTATCTATTATTGCTGCTCCCTGGTTTGTAACTGTAAGTATCAATCCATTATAATTAAATATTTCATATGCAGGTTTGTTGCTGCCTTCCACTAATTTAAAAGTCGAACTGCCGTTTTTAAGATAAAGGACTCCTAAATCGTTGCAGACATATAACGTGTTTTTGAAATGAAGTATTGAATAAACCTGGTTCTTCAGAATACCGGCTGCAGGAATAAAAGATAAAGGGGAAATTACATCAGTATGAATTATACCGTCATTTGTTGCCAGCCATAATCCGCCTTGTTTGTCGGGGTAAACATTATATATAGTATTTGTAGCCAGCCCGGAATTTTCGTTGAGTATTTTAATAAGATGTCCTTCCCGATCAATAATCGCTGCGCCGCCGCGCTGTGTGGTAACAGCAATGATTCCATTGTATAAAATACAGGCATTATAAACCTGGTTATTATAAAAAAATGAATCCGCTTCTGTTTTAAATTGCGAAACCATAACACCATCATAGAGGAACAGTCCCCGGGAATTTGTTGTAATAAGAATTTGATTTTTACCGTTCGAATTTTTACCCGGGAAAGGCAGCATATTGAAAACACCGATTGATTTAAAATATTCTCCTCCGGGAATAACATAGATTGAATCGCCTTTAATCTGCATTATGCCTTTACCCTGGTTGCGCACATACATATTGTCATCGATTTTATACAGCCTGAAGGAAAAAACGGAATCCCAAATAGAAAAGCTCTTCCCGTTCCACCTGAAAACTTTATCAGCAGTTTTAAAATAGACTCCTTCCGAATTTACATTGACATCCCATATTTCGCCCGTGTTTTTATACTTATCAGGAAGATGATTTTTTAGTGATACAAATTTTAGCTGTCCGATTGAATCAGGCTGCAGATATCCGAAATCATGAAACGCACAGAGATAAATCTTTCCGTCTTTGTCCATAGCCATTGTTCGAACATCAGAGGAATACGGTGTTTCAATTTTACGCCAGGTATTACCGTCAAATTCCAAAATACAATCCTGGTTGCCGAAATACATTACTCCACGTTTATCCCGGATAATACACCAATTTTCCGATGCTGCTTTATATGTTTTAGGACTGTAATATTTTAGAAATGGCCGTGCAAGTTCCTGCCCGGGGTAGTCATTATTCTGGCAATAAACAGCGGATGTAAAAATTAAAATCAGTATTACCAGAAAATTATGTTGCTTGAGTGAATTCATTTATAAAAAATCCTATGGTTAAAATTTCGGTAAAATTATTTTAAACTCCGTATACTTTCCTTCTTCACTTTCAAATTTTATTTCTCCACTGTGTACTTTTGTAACAATATCGTAACTTAAAGATAAACCCAAACCCGTACCTTCGCCTGTGGGTTTTGTTGTAAAAAACGGCTGAAATATTTTATCGATGATATCTTTGGGAATTCCGTTTCCGTTGTCGGCAATTCTTA
>CAZKUR010000097.1:0-14275 GCA_964556005.1 uncultured Ignavibacteriaceae bacterium
AATTATATCATAATTATGATAAATACAATAGAAAAGTTAATCGCAATATAACCAGCCAATCAAGCGGATGCCGTATTCGCATTTTGCATTTTAGAAATATTAGAGTTAGTCGTTCCGTTTCAGCTAACTTGTTAAAAGTAGTCGTTCTAATTAATAAACTTGCAAACTGCGCTTACGATAAAAGTTAAGTGCAGTTTGCTAAATCATCGGCTGTTGTTCTCTATGCGGCATTCTTGTTATGGGGCGCCGCTTATTGGCAACGTCGTTATATGGCAGAATATTGTACTTGAAATATTAATCATGAGTACGTATCTTTACGTATAATATAATACGTAGGTAATAGGTGCGAAAATGAATACAAAACTGACCCTTAAATTAAATAAACGAGCAATTGAACGGGCTAAAAAGTATGCTCAAAAGAATAAACAAAGTCTTTCTGTGATGGTTGAGAATTATTTCAATATGATTGCAGAAAAAGATTCCGCAAATGTTATAGAAATATCTCCAAATGTACTCGAATTATCTGGGATAATTAAATTATCAAAAAATTTTGATTTGAAGCAGATGTACGGCAAGCATCTTGAGGATAAATATTTATAATGATAAAAGTATTTGTTGACTCTGATATAATTTTAGACCTTCTTGCCCAAAGAGAACCGCATTTCGAACACGCTGCAAAGTTATTTACTTTAATCGATCAACAAAAAGTAAAAGCTTATACATCTCCTTTAATTTTCGCAAATCTACACTATCTTCTCAAAAAATTTACCTCAAATACAGCCGCCTTAAAAAGTTTAAGAAAGTTGAAAACACTTATAAATATTTTACCGGTTGATGAAAGAATAATTGAACAAGCATTAAATTCAGAATTCAATGACTTTGAAGATGCGATTCAATATTTCACAGCGGTCAACAACGGAATTAATCTTTTGTTAACGAGAAATAAAGTTGATTATAAAAAAAGTAAAATAACAATTTCAACTTCGGAGGAATTTCTTACAACATGGTATACTAAGAAAAACAAATGATTGCCATATAACGTTATAAGGGATTCATGCCAAGCGAAGCCGAGGCATAAATCAATGTTGGACTGAATTCACCTTAAAATTCAAGTTTTAATTAATGAAATATTATATCTCATTAGGCATTTTAATCAAAAATAGGGTTTTCTATCAATTGCTGCTCATTTTATACATAATCATAAACTTTCAATTCTTTTTATGAGCATGCTTAACCGAAAAATATTTACATACTATCTTTTCGCAATCCTCTTCTCCTGGACGTTATTTTTTATTACCGATGCCTGGCTAATTCCCGAATACGGACATACCGGTTTTGTAAAGTTGATTGCACTTTATGGTCACATGCTTGCTATGTTTGGGCCCATGCTTGCCGTTTTTTTTACATTAAAATTTTTTCACCGGCGTAATCCATTAAGCTTTAAATTCGGAGATAAAAAATATTACTTGTATTTTTTTATTGCATGGATGCTGTTATGGCTTTTACCGGGTTTAATGTGGCTTGCATTTGACAAACATCTAATGCTAAAAGTATTTTATAATAATTATGATTTTATTTTTATCTTTTCCTATCTAATATTTGGCTGGTTTGCAGGGACTGCTGAAGAATACGGATGGAGCGCTTACATATTAACCGAATTATCCGGCAAGATTGGAAAAAGTAAAGCAATTGTAATTTCAGGCATTTTAAGAGGACTTTGGCATTTGCCGTTATTTGTAATACCGGTTTTGTTAAAAGTCTTTAACGGTGAAAAAACTTTTGTCGACCTTTTTATCTTCACAATTATATTTGCAATTCAACTAATTGTCTCAAATATCTTTTTCAGCGCTTTGTTCGGTTATGTGTGGTACAAAACAGAAAGTATTCCTATGTTAGGCTGGATGCATTTTGTATTCGATGCATTCAGGGACCTTACAATATTTTTTATTATCGGATTTTCCGGCAGCTTCTGGTTTAAATTCGGCTGGGGAATTCCATTTTACTTTCTAGCTTTTCTTGCATTTACAAAGATTGTTAGAGAAGAAGGATATTCAAACTACCTGGAAATATTTTATAAGAAGAAGCACACAAACTAATTAACGTCAAAGATTAACCGGGTTGCAACGATTTTAACAAAATATCGGAAGTAAGAATGAACAAAAATCAAATAAAAAGAAAACAAAAACATCAAATTAAAAATCGTTACCAAGAGGATGAAGAATATCATAATCGATTAAAACAGCAATCGAGGGAGAGATATCATAAAGATTCCGAATACAAGAAGGCAACAAAAGATAGGGCTAAAAAACGTTACCATGAAGATACCGAATACCGTAATGCTACAATAAAAAGAGCAAAGGAGCGTTACCGCAAATTAAAAAAATTAAAATTGAACATTACTAAATGAAAAGCAGCTAATTAAAAATATTTAAAATATGAATTTTTTTTTTAATAATAAGCTTTTATTACACAGATGATTGTATGTAAAGGTTAGTTGCCCAACTTTTATTATTTTATTGAGGCTTCGGTAAAGTAACCACTACTAATGTACCTTTACCTTTGTCGCTATCAATGCGGATGCTGCCACCCTGTTTAATTACCAATTCCCTGCAAAGATTTAACCCTAACCCGGAGCCGGTTTCATTATTCGTTCCATTAGTGCTAATCCGGCTCTCGAGCCCGAAAAGTTTTTTTTGTTTTTCTTCGTCCATACCTATACCGTCATCTTTAACTCCGATTTCCACGAATCTATCCATGACTTTTGAGTATACGCAAACAGAACCGCCCGCCGGAGTAAATTTAATAGCATTGGATAGCAGATTCCTTAATACAATTTCAAGCATATCTTTATCTGCCCAAACAAAAACATCATTACGGATTTCGTTTATCAATCCGATCGATTTCTGTTCTGCGTTTCCCTTCAACAAATTTATTATTGCAGTACTGCTGTGCAGCAGGTTTTCCTTTGATGGCTGATATTTAAATTCGCCGGACTGAGCCATAGACCACTCAAGAAGGCCATTTAAAAGTCTAAATAAATTTTTTGCAATGTGGTTTATACTTTCGGTAAATTGTTTAATTTCACTTGTTTTCAGTTTATCAACATCACTTGCCAGCAATTCGGTATATCCTAATAATCCGTTAAATGGGCTTCTTAAGTCGTGTGCAAGAACAGACATCATTTTGTCTTTATTTACATTTAATTCCTTTAGTTCTTTAGTCCTCTCGGAGACCATGTTTTCAAGTTTTTTGTTTTGAAGTCTTATGGTTCTTATTCTCATCTTGAAAACAAAAAATATAAGAGCTATTATAAAAACCACAGTAATACCACGGAACCACCATGTTTGCCAGAACGGAGGAGTTACAATAATCTTGATTGAGGTTTTGTATTTACTCCATATTCCATCGTTGTTAGTACCTTTAACATGCAAAACATAATTCCCGGGAGCAAGGTTTGTAAATGTAACTGTATGATCGGTACCGTTATCGATCCAGTTGTCGTTCAAGCCTTCAAGCATATAAGCGAAATGATTTTTCAACGGATTAGTATAGCTGAGCGATGCAAATTGAAATGAAATTAAATTATTTTTATAGGAAAGAGTAATTTCATTTTCAGCCCATATTGATTTATTAAGCTTAAATGAATTATTGGAACTCCTGAAAGATGTGAATATAATTCTTGGATTAAAAGAATTGGATTTGATAGAATCCGGGAAGAAAGCATTTATACCATTTATTCCTCCAAAGAACATCCTGCCTTCTTTATTTACAAAATCTGCACATTGATTAAATTCTTCACCTTGAAGTCCGTCACTCATGTTATAATTATGAAAAGTACTTGTTTTCAAATTTAGCTTTGAGATTCCCCTGTTTGTACTCATCCATAAATTTCCATTATGATCACCTAAAATTGCATAAATCACATCGTTTGCTAAACCATTTTTTTCTGAGAAGATTCTTACCTTTCCTGTCCTGGTATTAAGTTTAGTCAACCCGGTACCTGTTCCAATCCAAATGGTGCCACTCGTATCATCAGGAAATTCATAAATATCCATTACCGAATTTCCGCTTATACTATTACCAGGTTTTTCAGGATTATTTTGATAATTTTTAAATTTTCCTTTCATAATGTTAAATGCATCGCAGCCGTGCCTATAAGTACCGACCCATAATACACCGTTGTTATCAAAGAATAAACAAGACACATCATTATCACTTAAACTGTTTGGATTGGATGGCTCGTGTTTAAAATGAGTAAACTTTTGAGAAACCGGGTTATATTTATCTATTCCGCCGCCTGATAAACCAAACCAAAGATTTCCAGCATGATCTTCGGTTATAATGCTGACGGCATTAGCATTAAGACTATTATTATTTTTGGGATTATGTTTAAAATGAGAAAATGAATCCGTCAAGGGATCATATTTATCTAATCCCGTATCAGTCCCAATCCAGATATTTCTCCGGCTGTCTTCAAAGATATCGTAAATAGAATTACTTGAAATACTGTTGGCTGCGGACGAATGTGTATAATGTATATACTTACCTGTTTTTCTATCATATTTATATACCCCGGAACTAAACGAACCGTACCACAATGTACGTTGATGGTCCTCTAAAATTGAGAATATATCTCTTTTCAAATTATTAGAATCATAATTATTTGTCCTTATAATCTGAAACAATCCTTCTTTATTGTCATAGGTATATAAACCAGAGGATGAAGTGCCTATCCAGAGAATACCTTCCTTATCTTGCATAAGTGAAATGATTTGCTTACCGGAAATATCTTTAGCGTTAAATACTTTCGTTTTAAATCTTGTAAATGAATTTGTTTCCGGATTATAATATGTTAAGCCGCTATCATATGTTCCAATCCAAACTATTCCCTTTTTATCTAAGTATACAGCAAGGATATCATTTGAGCTAATGCTGTTGGGATTATCGGCAGAATACCTATACAGATTAAATTTTTTTGAATAAATATTAAATTTGTATAAACCATCCAACGTACCAATCCAGAGATTGCCCGAATTATCCCCCGCGATGCTTACCACTAAATTTGAATCGGTTGTATGACTATTTTTGCTGTTAAGATAATGAGTAAATGACTTTGTTTTCCAGTCGAATAAATCTAAACCTTTGCCTGTACCAACCCATATGTTGCCAAATTTATCATTGAAAATAGAGTATACGCTATTTGATAACAAACTATTGGGATTTGCATTATCATGCATATAGCGTGTAAATTTTAATTTGCTCTTATCAAAATAATTTAGACCATTAATGGTACCGATCCAGAGGTTGCCGGAATTGTCATCTGCAATAGATGTAACATAGTTTGATGATAAGCTGCTTGAATCCGCTGGATTATTTTGATAAGAATTAAAAGTTCCGGTAGTGGAATTGAATTTATTTAACCCGCCATTTTGAGTCCCAATCCATAGAGTCCCTGATTTATCGACATATAAAGTATAAATATCGTTGTCGGAAATTGATGAAGAATCTCCTGGAACCGGTTCATAAATATAAAAATTATATCCGTCGAATCTATCTAAACCATCCTGCGTTGCTAACCAAATAAAACCAAGGCTGTCCTGGACAATACAGTTTATGCTGCTTTGAGAAAGCCCCTGCTCAATCGAGTAGTTTTTTAACCTGCTGATGCTTTCCTGAGGGAATAAAATGTTTATAAGACAAAACCAAAGTATTAAAAGGAGCAAAGAAAAAATATATAAGCTTTTACTCTTCATTAAATATTTTTATTATAATTTTCTTGTTCGTCAAATGATAAATAATAAGGCTCTCCATATCAATTATCGTAAAAATTATTAAAATATTTAGAGTTTGAAAAATTAAAAATTTATAGATGCTGTTAATTTCAATGAAAGCTAAAATAAAATTGAGGACACTGTGCGTAAATATTATTCTAATAAAGAGCAATTTGGATTTTTATTTAAGACGGCTAATATTTTTAATGTTTTAATGGAACTTACAATGGCAGTAAGTGATATACTGAGGGCAAAAGGTTTAACCCGTTGGAAGTCAATACTAAAAAATGAAATGCATTAAGAGGTATCGCAAAAGAAATATGACGCTTTTATATAAAATAATAAAGATTTTGATTTGCTGTCAAATAATTTTAACAATAATTATAAACTTGTTCAACATGGCCTAAGCGATAATTCATTCCATCCAATAGCTGGGGCTGATTACATGCCAGCATATTTATACATGAAAAGTTCAGAACGATAAAATAGTTCCTCTATATAAAAATTTAAATCAACTAAAGAAGTAAAACGGGCATGTTTAATAAAAAAACCGGCTACACAAGCTAAATACTTACCGCTGCTTCCTTCCGGACCTGACGGGATTGGGCATCAGCCTGTTAGCCGGCAATTTTTAGAAATTAGATTTTAAACTTTGGAAATTTTTGTATTTATTACAAATATTTTAGGTTTTTAATTTAGATATGAATTTTTGCGATAATTATTTTTGCGTTAAATCAATTCGGCAAATTTCTCTTTAAGCCTTTCTAATTCGATCACCATTTTATTAACGGCCGCTTCGAGGTCAGACACCAGGTTTTTTGCTTCATTATCAAATTTCTCCTGTTTTGCTTTACTTTCCAGGCGGTGACTCAGATCCGATATAACATCTATTCCAAGAGTTAAGCTGCTCCCTTTTATTTTATGTGCGCTGAATTGTAGCTTTTTAAAATCACAACCTTCTGCGGCAGATTTTATTTCCTTTAACGATATCGGCAAATCTTGAAGATAAATATTCAGCAAGTCAATGAAGAATTCTATATCATTCCCTGATTTCAACTCGTGCATTTCTATTATCTTTTTTTCGTCGATCATGTCTTCACAATCATTAATAATAATTTCATCATCGAACTCATGCATGTGCTTTTCAATACTTTTTGTTCCCCACTTCATCAAGAGGTTTTTTATTTCATCAAATCTTATGGGCTTGCTAATGTAATCGTCCATCCCGGCTTTAATACATTTATCGGAATCGCCCTGCATTGCGTTTGCTGTCATGGCAATTATAAAAGGCTGGTAATCTTTATTAACCTGTGTTCTGATTAATTCCGTCGCTTCGAACCCGTTAATTTCCGGCATGAAGATATCCATAAATGCAATATCATATTTCTTTCTTTCAATAAGAGTAACGGCTTCTCCCCCGTTTGAAGAAACGTCTGCCTCATATCCCAACCTCTTCAAAATATTTAAAGCTACTTTTTGATTTACGATATTGTCCTCAACGAGGAGTATTTTAAGAGGAAATTTTTCGGCAAGATTTTCGGCTGGAGAATTGTTGTTTACTTCGTTAGTCTCATAAGCAATCTTTACGTTGAATGCCGATCTAATGCATTCCAAAAGCTGCTTGTGCCTTATAGGTTTGTTTATAACTGCATGCAGGTTAAGATATTCATACTGGCTGAAGTTTTCTTTTTTACCAATAGATGAAATCATAACAACCGGCATATTGATCCCGCCGGGATATTTGCGAATTTCTTTTGCAAGGTTAATTCCGTTTATTTCCGGCATGTTGAAATCTAACAGGGCAAAATCGAAATGCTTTCCTTTCTTAATCCATTCAAGAGCTTCCAAAGGAAATTCGGTTTGGAATGGTTCCATTCCCCAGGACTTTGTCTGCGCAACTAATATTTTTCTATTTGTCTGATTGTCATCAACAATTAAAATCTTTTTGTTTTCCAGAATGTTATTTTCTTTGTCAACATCGTATTGAGCCCTGGGTACAGCTTCTGCAATGATAGTAAAATAAAAGTTAGTTCCTTTCCCGACTACACTTTCAACCCACATATTGCCGCCCATTAGTTCGGATAATTTTTTGCTTATCGTCAAACCTAAACCTGTTCCTCCGTAAGTTCTTGTAGTTGAAGAATCGAGTTGGCTGAAAGGTTTAAATAATTTTCCCATCTTTTCTTTGGGAATACCTATGCCTGTATCCTTCACTGAAAATATCAATTCGTACCGCTTGCTGCTTATTTTATTTGATGATACGAATATAAAAATCTCACCTTTGTCTGTAAACTTAATTCCGTTATTTACAAGATTGATTAATATTTGCCGTAATCTTGTTACATCCCCTTTTATATAAATCGGCACATCTTCCTGAATGAAGTAGGATAAATCAAGCCCATTTTCAACGGCTTTTGATGCCAAAAGATTTAATGAATCTTCAATGCAGTCTCTCAAATTAAACGGCAAATACTCCAATTCCAGTTTTTCGGATTCAATTTTCGAGAAATCCAAAATGTCATTAATAATAACCAGCAACTGATCGCCGCTTAGCCTGATTGTTTCAACATATTCCTTCTGCTCCGACGATAAAGGAGTATCCATCAGCAGTCCGGTCATTCCTATAACTCCGTTCATTGGTGTTCTGATTTCATGGCTCATTAATGCAAGGAACTCGCTTTTTACACGAGCTGCATTTTCCGCTTTCATAACTGCGCTATCGAGTTCGTCGTTCTTCTTTATCAATTCGTCTTTAACGATATTTCTCTTTATTATAGATCCTATAATAGATGCCATTGTAATTAAAATAGATTCATCATTATCTGTCCAAATCCTGGAAGAATGACAGTCATCGAAGCCTATAAATCCCCAATACTCACCGTCAATCGTTATGGGAACTAAAATTATAGATTGAATATTTACGTCGATAAAAATTTGCCTGGTATTTTTCGGAAGATTCTTAATCAAAAACTTTAATGTTTTCCCGCTGGATAAATTCTCAAAAAGATCAATCGAAGAAAACCTTGAATAAGATAACTTTTGAAGTTCCTGGTTTGAAAGCTGCGATTCTCTTGATTCAGCAGCCCATTCGTAAAGAATGCTGACAAACATTTCGCCGGTTTCTTTATTATCCTGGTGTTTATAAATATAAACTCTGTCGACTTCGGCTGCAATCCCGAGAATTTGCAGCGCAGCAGTAAATCCGCTTTCAATATCTATCGATGAAATTATTGTTTTTGCAGCTTCGGCAATCCCCTGTAAAAGCTGATCTTTTTTAATCAGCATTAATGCATTCGATTTTCGTTCGGAAATGTTCCTGAAGATGCTCAGTAAATATTTGGTACCGTATATTTCGACAAAAGAATTTGAAATTTCAAAATCGACCAATAAACCGTTCCAAAGTCTTTCGCTTTTTTCAATTTTTGTTTTGAAAGATTCTTTTAAAAAATTTATTCTGTGTGTACTAATTTTCTGAGCGGCTGAATCGGGATCATAAATTACTGAAACCGGAAAACCTTCGAGCTGAGTTTTGTGAAGGCATACCAAATCGGAAAATGCCTGGTTGCACATAAATATTTTTCCTTCTTCATCAACCAGCATGATACCGTCTTTTGATTTATCCCAAATCGTCCGGAATATTTTTTCGGATTCTTTTGATTGTTCATGTGAAGAAATACCGATGAAAAGATCGCTTACTATTCCCTGCATAAAAATTTTGCCATTATTCTTTAAAAGTTCTCCTTTAATTTCAACCGGAAATATTGTACCGTTCTTATGGATTAAATCGATTCGTAAAATTATATCATCATGTTTCTTATACAGATCCCGTATTTCATCAAAATATTCAGTCAGCTTATCCGTCCCGACAAAATTAGTAAACGGCTTTCCCAGCATTTCAGATTGTTTATAACCGACCATTTTCTCGCACGAAGGATCAATAAAATGGATTTTACCCGAAGGCGATAATTGAAAAACCGTTCCGGGAATTGCTTGAGAAAAAATGCCTACATTATTTTGAAAATTGCTATCGTCAATTATTTGTTCGAGTTTTTCCATAATATAATTGAAGTTCCTTGGTACGTTACCGTCCGGTAACATTTATTGAATAAAGTTTTTGAATTCTTCCGTGCCGGAATTTTCATTTCGAGTTTTCGCTGAACTCTGTAAAAGTGACTCCACTACTTACCGCTTTTTATCGTGTTTGATGGACAAATTCACAGGCATTTACTTTTAAATAACTGTAATTTACCCGTTTATTATTATCAAATAAAATGCCGTTAAATTAGCTTGAAAAATAGCTTTTATAAAGAGTTAATCGGTTATTATTCCTTGCGTGCATTTTTTTTATTCTATAATTTACTGTCATTATTTTTGAAAAATTATTACAGAGGGGTTCGAAAAATGAAAAAAACCATTGTTACAATGCCTGGCGACGGTATTGGTAAGACAGTTCTTCCGGAAGCAATTCGAATTTTAGATAAGGTTGGATTTCAGGCACAATATATATATGCTGATATTGGATGGGAATTTTGGTGCAAGGAAGGAAATGCCCTTCCGCAAAGAACAATTGATCTTCTTGATAAGCATAAAATAGGTTTATTCGGTGCTATTACGAGCAAACCAAAAGACGCTGCCGTTAAAGAATTAAATCTTGATTTGCAGGATCAAGGTTTTGTTTACTTCAGCCCGATCGTCGGATTAAGGCAGCATTTTAATTTAGATTTATGCATTAGGCCTTGCAAATCATTTAAAGGTAATCCCCTTAATTTTATCCGCAGAAGCGGAAATGCATTTGAGGAACCGCTTGTTGACTCTGTTATCTTCAGGCAGAATACCGAAGGTTTGTATTCCGGGGTTGAGTGGACTGACCCGCCAAAAGTAGTTCGCGATGCATTTGAAACTCATCCCAAGATGAAGGCGTTTAAGCATGTGGCTAACAAAGACCTTGCAATTTCAACAAGAATAGTTTCAAGACAGGGTTGTCAGCGAATTATTAAAGAAGCATTTGAGTATGCAAAAAATTTCGGATACAAAAATGTTACCATATGTGAGAAACCGAATGTATTACGGGAAACTTCAGGGATGATGCTCGCTGAGGCTAAAAAAATTGCAAAAGAATACCCGGGCATAGATTTATGGGATACAAATATAGATGCTCAAATGATGTGGCTGACAAAAAATCCCGAAATTTACGGAGTGCTTGTTGCCGAAAATATGTTCGGCGATATTATAAGCGACGGGTTTGCCGGATTAGTCGGAGGTCTAGGTTTTGCATGCAGTGCAAATATAGGGAAAGATGTTGCAGTGTTTGACCCTACGCATGGTTCCGCTCCTAAATATCAGGAGTTCAATCCTTCTATAGTTAATCCGATCGCCATGATTTTGAGCGCATGCATGATGCTCGATTATCTTAATGAAAATGAAAAGGCTGATAAAATCAGGAATGCCATAGCAAAAGTTATTGAAGCAGGTAAAGTTAAAACTTACGATATGATGAAATTAAAAGGAAATCCTGATGTATTTAAGCAAGGCGCGTGTACAACACAGCAGATGACAGACGAGATCATAAAAAATATTGTTTAATTGTTGAACTGTTTAATTGTTGAACTGTCTTTATCAACAATGTAACAATAAAACAATTCAGCAATTTTATATTAAAAAATTCAATAAGAGTATTTAAGCATTAAATTATTATTTCAAATGAATGAAAAAGTTTTAGACATTTGGCCTGAAATAAAATGGATTAAAGATGAATCGCTGAGAGAGAAAGTTTTAAACTGCTGGGTTTATGCAATTGAAAACAGCCCTTTAACTCCCGAAGATCTAAAAGTTATTCCATTTTCTTTACTAATAAAAGATTGCAAAATTTCATTCATGAACCACAAAAGAACGGCAGTTCAGCTTTCGGTTGAGATTGCAAATTTAATGAAGAAAAATTTCGGCGACGAAATAAAAATCAATATGGATTACTTAATTGCTGGTGCAATTCTTATTGATGTCGGGAAATTGATTGAATACGATAAAATCGATGGAAAATTAACTACAAGTAATGCAGGGAAATTATTACGGCATCCTTTCGGCGGTGTTGCCATTGCTGCTAGATTCGAATTGCCGTACGAAGTTCAACATATAATTGCATATCACGCAAAGGAAGGTGATGATGCAAAAAGAAGTATCGAAGCTATTATTGTTCACCATGCCGATTTCGTGAGTTTTGAACCTTTTAAAACTTAAGTGATAAAAACGATACAGCAATGCAAACCATCAAGTAAAAAAAGGCAGTTTCAGCGATGACCCAAACACTAATTGAAAAAATAGCACAAAAATATGCAGCCGGTTTAAGAAAAAATCAAAAAGTTCATGCAGGGGATTATATATCAATTCGTCCTGCTTATGTTATGACGCACGATAACACCGGCGCAGTTATCCCAAAATTTAAATCAATAGGCGCAAAAAAATTAGCAAATCCAAAACAAGTAGTATTTGCACTTGATCATAACGTACAGGATAAAAGTGAAAAGAATTTAGAGAAATACAGGAAGATTGAAAATTTTGCAAAAGAAATGGGAAATGATTTTTATCCTGCGGGAAGAGGCATCGGACATCAAATAATGTGCGAAGAAGGATATGCCTGGCCTGGTACGATGGTGGTTGCATCTGATAGTCATTCAAATATGTACGGTGGATTGGGCTGCCTCGGAACTCCTGTTGTTAGAACAGATGCTGCTGCGATTTGGGCAACCGGCAGGACATGGTGGCAGGTTCCTCCAATTGTTAATGTAGAATTAAAGGGAAGGTTGAGGCCGGGAGTTAAAGGTAAAGATTTAATCATTGCGCTGTGCGGATATTTTAATCATGATGAAGTATTAAATCATGCTATTGAATTTACAGGTGAAGGAATTAAATATCTAACAATCGATGAAAGGCTTTCAATTGCAAATATGACAACCGAATGGGGCGCACTTGCCGGAGTTTTTCCGGTAGATGAAGTTACGATTAAGTGGCTGAACGAAAGGGCGGAATATATTTCAAAAAGAGGCTTAGCCGGGGTACCCTCCGACACAGCCGGGAAAGGTTTTCACCCAAGAATGAATTTAAGGAAAATTAAAGCCTTGGGAAAAAATATTATTACTGCTGGTAAAAATGCTTTTTATTCCAAAGAATTAGAAATTGATTTAAGTACTGTACAGCCGGTCGTCTCTGGACCAAACAGCGTAAAGAAAATGACTTCACTTTCCGTAATCAAATCTCAAGATGTAAAAATAAATAAAGCATATTTGGTTTCATGTGTAAACAGCCGTTTAGAAGATATTATGGAGGCTGCCGCGATAGTAAGAGGAAGAAAAGTTGCCGAAGGAGTTAAATTTTATGTAGCTGCAGCTTCAAGTGAAGTTCAAACAGAAGCAGAAAAAAAAGGTGATTGGCAGGCTTTAGTAGATGCAGGAGCTATTCCTCTTCCGCCGGGATGTGGCCCTTGTATTGGATTGGGAACAGGTTTACTTGAGGATGGTGAAGTTGGCATTTCAGCAACTAACAGAAATTTTAAAGGAAGGATGGGCTCTCCAAATGCTCAGGCATATCTGGCTTCACCGGCAGTAGTTGCATCTTCAGCAATATCCGGTAAAATCGATTATATGTGGGAATACAGTCCGGTTGATGTAACGGCACAAATAAAAACTCATCTAAGAAAAGATGACAAATCTCAAACAGTAAAAATTATTAAAGGATTCCCTTCGGAATCTGAAGGTGAAATTATTTTCTGCCATCAGGATAATCTAAATACCGACGGCATCTATCCGGGAAAATACACATACATAGATGACTTCACACCGGAGCAGCAGGCTCAAGTGGTAATGGAAAATTATGACCCCGAATTCGGGAAAATGGTTGAAGCAGGAAATATACTCGTCGGTGGATTTAATTTCGGCACAGGGAGTTCTCGCGAACAGGCAGCTACTTCACTGAAATATAAAGGAATACAATTAGTAATCGCAGGGACATTCAGTGAAACTTATAAACGCAATGCTTTGAATAACGGATTCTTACTTATTGATTGTCCCGATTTGGTTAAAGACTTAAAAGAAAAATTAGGTACATCCAAATTGACAGTTAAAACCGGATTAAATGCAAAAATGGATTTTAAGAACTCTATCATTAATATAGATAAAAAGAAATATTCTTTCGCTCCAATTGGTGAAGCTGCACAGGAGTTAATTGTTTCAGGAGGATTGGAAGGGTGGGTGAAAAAACATCTTTGATTGCTTGACTGTTATATTGTTTAATTGTTATCAAAAGGAAGTGGCAAATGGAAAATAAGATATATTTAAAATTAAACGATATAGAAGCCTATAAATAGTATTTAAATTAAGTAATTATGTATAGGATATCATTTTGAAATGGGATTATTTTGTAAAAGATACCGTTGGCAAACAGTTTGTGAAAGCCGTTGACTCAATATCAGCAAATATAGCAGAAGGGTTTGGCAGGTATTCAAAAAAAGATAA
>CAZKUR010000098.1:0-7988 GCA_964556005.1 uncultured Ignavibacteriaceae bacterium
TTTAATTCTGCTAAAATAAAATCTGATGATAATAAAGTATGGTTGCGGGAACATAGTTCAAAAACTTCATGGCAGATTCCTTTTGGTGAGATAAATGATGCAATCAAAACGTGGGTATCAAGAACAACTCTCATGATATAGCGTTAAAAATATCCTCGTCTGAATTAAATCCTCTCTCTTTAGCTTTTTGTATTAAGTTCTTTCTAATTGTACGAAACTTGTGGATAAACAAGTAATCCTCTATTGCTTTTTTAACAACTTCACTCTTTGATAATCCCTCTTGAAGAGTTATTAATTATAGCTCTTTATTTAATTTATTAGGCAGATCTATTTCAATTTTTTGTTTCATATATTTGTTTTCCTCACCTCAAACAAAAGTAACAAAATAAACATAAACAAACCAATATTAATTCAAAGATGAAATCTTTTCACTCTGTAATTCACTGTGGGAAGATATCATCTTTTTTTTTATTAAATGTTACTTCGCGCGAAGATATTGAATGCTGAAAAGCCTTTCTTCATCCATCCAGATTTTTCTTACATCAAAGAAATCAGTAACAAGTTCCTTAAATTCTTCAGGTGTGTACTTGTATGAATATTCGGTTATTATATCTTCACCTTTTTCAAAGTTTATTATCGAGCCGTCCATCTTAACAGATTGTTCCTCAATGCTTTTGAGATGCATTTCAATTCTTCCTTCATCTTTATTGTAAAATGCATTATGCCGGAATTTGCTCAAATCAAAATTTGAACCGGTTTCATTATTAATTCTTTGTAGAATATTTAAATTAAATTCTGCAGTAACACCTAAGCTGTCATTGTAAGCCGGTTCAAGGATATGTTTACTTTTTTTAAGATCGACACCAATTACCAGTCCGCCGTTTTTACCGCATAGCTTTGAAATTCTTCTTAAAAACTCTTCTGCATATTCAGGTATAAAGTTACCTATCGTCGAACCCGGATAATAAACTGCAACGTGGTCATACGGCTTTTTAGCTTCAGGAATAGAAAAAGGCCTTGTGTAATCAACAGCGAGAGGATAAATATCCAAACCGGGATAATCTTTTTTCAATAATTCCGAAGACGACATTAAATGCTCGCCAGAAATATCTACGGGAACATAGCCTGCAAGTCCGGGAATATGATCGAGTAGAAGACGGATTTTAATGCTGCTTCCGCTTCCAAGTTCAACAAGCAAAGTTCCTTCTCCCAACAGTGAGCCAATCTCATTAATATTATCCCTCATAATTTTCATTTCTGTCCTCGTGGGATAATATTCCTTCAATTCGCAAATTTCATCAAAAAGCATGGAGCCTTTTTCATCATAAAATAATTTGCTCGGCAATTGTTTTTGAGGCTTTTTTAATCCCTCAAGCACTTCATACATTATCTCCGGTTCTTTTAACTCTAACGTTTTTGTATTCATTATTAGTCCTCGTCTTTTGCTAATCTAATTCCCATAAACTGCCACCTCGATTGCGGGTAGAAAAAATTTCTATATGTATTTCTAATATGCGTAACCGATGTTGCGCATGAACCGCCTCTTAAAACCATTTGACCAGACATAAATTTCCCGTTATACTCTCCAAGTGCGCCTGGTAATGTTTTATAACCGGGATACGGCAGGTAAGCGCTCTGCGTCCACTCCCAAATATCTCCGAACATTTGATGCAGCTTGCGGCTGCCTTCATTCGAAACCATTAAAGGTGAAGTATGATAATTTTCATTCTCCACAAAGTTTCCTTCGATGGGCAAATTATAAGAAGCAGCTTCCCATTCGGCTTCTGTTGGTAATCGTGCATCTTTCCACCTTGCGAATGCATCGGCTTCGAAATGACTGACATGACAAACGGGTTCAAACAAATCCAATTTATGAAATCCGTTCAGCTTGAATATCCACCATTCTCGGCCTATCTTTTCCCAGTACATTGGTGAATTCCAGCCTTCTTTTTCAACGACCGCAATTCCATCGGAAAGCCACAATTCAGGTTTTTTATAACCTCCGTCTTCCATAAATTCAAGAAACTCACCGTTAGTTACTAACCGGTTTGCAAGCTTGTACGGCTGTAAAAACTCTTTATGCCTCGGCAATTCATTGTCGTAAGAAAATCCGTTCCCGTCAAAACCGGTTTCATGAATGCCCTCATCAAATTCAATCCATTCCAATTTAGGGACATTACTGTTTCGTCCAGGTTTAACTTCACGATAAACAGGTTTTAACGGATTTATTGAAAACACATGTTTGATATCGGTAAGCAGCAGTTCCTGGTGCTGCTGTTCATGGTTAATTCCTATCTCAATTACGGGGGCAAATTCTCGAAAAACTTTTTCATCAGCCTGCTCAAAGAAATTCATCATGTTTACATCGATATATTTTCTATATTCAAAAACCTCTTTAACAGTTGGGCGGGAAAGCAAGCCTCTATTAGGACGGTAAAATCTCTCGCCTGCCTGAATATAATAAGAGTTAAATAGGTAAGCATAATTTTCATTTAAGGGCTTATAATTATTTTTTCCTTTTCTCAAAACAAAAGTTTCAAAAAACCAGCTCGTATGTGCAAGATGCCATTTAGTCGGGCTGACATCCGGCATCGATTGAATTACAAAATCTTCAGTCTGCAGAGTTTCACTAAGCTTCAAAGAAAAATTCCTTACGGCGTTAAACCTATTTAATAATTTTTCCTTGTTCTCATTATTTGTTTTTTCAGTTACGGATGTAACCTCCTCTTGATCAATCATCTTTATTCTCTTTTAATTATTTTTTGATAAGGAATTAATATCATATCGATAAGGATTGAACATTAAGTATTTATTTGCATTTATTCAACAATATTTACATGACTATCGGTAAACCGGGTGATAGTTAACAATTTCATTTTATTTTTGTGATATGGATTAAAAATTGTAAAGCGAAATACTTCTCATACATTTATAATTCGAACCCTTAAACAGATTATTATTTAAGATTTAATGTTTCCTTTATAAATTATTAAGAGTGATTATTATGACAATTAAAAAATTCTATGCATTTATTATTTTATTGATGAGTTTTTATTCAATCACTTATGCTCAGGCTCCGATGCAAAAAAAAATCGGTTTTGGAATTTTGGTGGGCGATCCGACAGGAGGTACACTGAAAATATGGACAAACCCGGTTAACGCTTTTGTGGTTGATGTCGGTTCATCTTATTTCGGCAGCCCCCGAATAGGTGTCGACTACCTCTGGCATTTCAATACATTTCATTCATCGATTGCAAATCTTTATGCCGGCCCGGGTGGAGTGATTGGTGTTGGTGAAGGTTCCGGATTTTGGTATAAGAACAAATTTTACAGAACCGGCGGGAATCTCGGCCTTGGAGTAAGAGGAGTCTGCGGCGTAGATTTCGTTCCGGAGAGAACGCCACTCGAAGTATTTTTTGAACTCGGATTATTGGTAGGTTTTTCCCCTGGCGGTTCTTCTTTCGATGCGGCTGTAGGAATTAGGTTTTACCCATAATACAGTTACCTATTAATTTTTTGAAAATTTTTGATAAAATCCAAGATCGATAACGGACTTTACTGCTGCAATATCTCCGTTGGAAAGATCTCTGAAATTCATATTATCACTTGAATAAGGATTGATGTATGGATACATAATATCAGCATAATTGCCGCTGTGGCCAAGCCCAAGTGCATGGCCAAGTTCGTGAATGATGGTTATTTTAACTTCACCGTTCGATACTACTTTATCGTCATATTTTAATAAACCAATCTGAACTTTTGACCGGATTATTTTTTTATCTTTTTTAAGATCGTAGTCGGTTAAGCCGAGATATTCTTCGTCATTTTTTTTCATTAAATCATTTTCAAAGCAGATAACTATATCTGCCATGCTTTTAGATGATGTGAAAACAAAACTTATTCTGCCGTCAGCTTTATTCCATACTTTAAAAGCGTAATCAATATATTTTTTAAAGATAGGTTTAAAATATTTTGATGAAGCTTCTTTTACATAAACCTTGAGAGGAAAGTCATTTGAATTCCAATGTTTGCCGTCCCAGAGAGATTTGTCCGATTTATCGATTCTAAAATAATTTTTTGAACCGTATTCCCTGAAGTCTAATTCAGTATTTCTGTTTTCTATAAAGCATTTGGTTCTTAGCTGATCATCGATATAAGAATTATCCCCCGTATAATTTCTATGCCTTAAGGTTACGCTTAATTCATTTGCCTGATCGGCGATACTGAATCCGGAACTATCTTTGAAATACCATTTGTTAAGATCGGAAACATAGTCACGCGTTGCAGGTTCCGGAAGTACTTTGCTTGCCCGTTCTTGCGGAAATGTTTTAATGGAAAGAGAAATTGCAAATGAAAAGCATAAAAGAATAATATAAACTTTTTTCATTTGAGCTTATTAATCTCAAAAATTTTAGTAAGGTTAAATTTTTTTCTGTAAGATTAAGAAAAGATAAATTGAAAATCCAGAAAATAATTGTGAATTATTATATTATCACACTGAAAAATGAGATAATATACAACAACAGGGCTGATTAATTTTACGCTTTATTGGAAATAAGAGGCAGGCCCCAAAGTCATTTCGTCATTATGAATTCGACCACATGCGACTTGATAATCGTTGGTCGTGTGAAGTAACCTCCAAGCATGAGTTGATAAAAATTAGATTGCCCCCCAACCTAAGGGTTGGTAAACCTTCGGCGAGATCTCGTCCGCCTTTTAAATGAGACCTCGTCTTTGACGGGCAAAGCGGACTTCACTCGAAGACTCGTTACTAATGACAAGATAGGTAAATGTTAAAAAAAATAGCAGTCATTACGAATCGCAATGACAGGTGAAAAAATTTGTATCATCTTAAAGCTTGCTGTGAAATCAACACCAAATTTTACATTCATCTGATAAATCAAGACAGAGCCTTTTTCAAAAACCCGCTATGACAGTTTTGTTGATTAGCAGCTTTCTAGTTATTAAACATCATATCAAATAATTTATCAATAAAATTTTTACCTTCCTTCCGCTTTTCCCAGTAATCCCTGTATCTTTCCTGCGTTACAAATCCGATAGGTCCTTCATAAATGCCCCCGTTTTGGAATCCGTCATAAACACGAACTGCGATTACATTTATCTGGTTTGGCTTCAATATATTTTTAGGAATATAATAACCCCTAAATTCCTGCCATGCATCGCCTAAATATATTTGAGCCGTATCTTTTTTAAAATCACCCGTACTGCCAACAAGCGTTCCGTTTATATAAGTTTGATCGAAGTCGTCAATTTTGCCCATGACTAAAACAAGGTTTTTCTCCGTGAGGTATTTCGGGATATAAATTTCCTTCCGGTACCAGGCAAATCCGTCGTAATCTTTATGCCCTTGACTTTCCCAATAACCGGGCACGACAATTTTTTCCCAGTTTTTATCATTGTATTCCGGTTTCTTAAAATCAAGACTGTCGCGTGTTTTAAATTTCCAGTATCCTTCAAGCGGTATATTCGCAGCCAAATAATCGGCTGATGTATAAATCCCAATGTTGCCGCTTAGAATTCCACCCGATAATTCCGCATCGTAAACTCTAACTGCAATTACATTTGGTCCGTTTTTATTTAGTAATTCAGGCGGGATTACATATTTCCTAAAAATATTATAAGCAGTTTGATATCTCGGCGGAAATGAACCGGTTGAACCGATCAAATGCCCGTTTAAATAAGTCTGATCGACATCATCAACATAACCTAAAAATAAATAAGAAATTTTGCCGTTAAATTCATTAGGAAAATCAAACTCCGTTCTATACCAGGCATATCCGTTATACCCGTTGTATCCTTCATTTTCCCAGGCTGAAGGGACTTTAATCTTATCCCAGTTTTTATCGTAATAATCAGGCTTAGCCCAATTAGGGTTGTCGCCGATTGAAAAATACCATTCCTTTTCAAGGTTTACTATTCTTTCCCAATTATCAAAAAAAACATTGCCACCACCGGGTTTTGCAGCGCTTGTAACTACGAAAAACAAAATTATTAAAGCGGAAATAATAAAAGTTAAAGTTTTCATATTCGTTCTTTGCTGAAAATTGCATGGTTAAAATAGATTTTTAAATAATCTTTTTAATAATATTATTGTAAAGAATTGTAAAAAATTGTCACGGGAGTTATAAGAACATTAATTATTTTCCAAACATTCCACAATGCACACTCACCCAAAAGTAATTTCGTCATTACGAACCCGGCTTCATAGTGTTTTGTGTCCGGAAGCCGGGTGAAGTAATCTCAACAATTGAAAATAATAAAGTGAGATTGCTTCACTGCGGCAAATGACAGACAAATGCACCTGCGTTTGCAATGATGGTTTTTAGGTATTTGTCATTGCGAACCGCATTTCACTTGTACCTGGGTTGTAAAAATGCTGCGAAGCAATTTCTAATGGTTTTGTGATGAAGAGGAGAGATTGCTTCATTCGAAGACTCATTCGCAATGACAGCAATATTATTTTTTCTATTTTGAATTCTGACAGCTTTTAATTAGTCAATTAATTTATAACCAACTCCATGCACAGTAATTATTATCTGCGGATGATTCGGATCTTTTTCAATTTTTTGACGAAGCTTTAATATAAAATTGTCTACAGTTCTTGTTGTAGGACTTTCGTCGTAGCCCCAAATCTCGGATAAAAGGTTATCACGGCTGACAGTGTTGTTCCTGTGTTTCCAGAGATGATTTAAAATTTCAAATTCTTTATGCGAAAGCTGAACGGGATTGCCGTTTTCAAATGCACTGTAGCTTGAAAAATTTATATCGAGATTCCCGATTTTCAATATTTTATTTTTCGAATCTCCTCCTTTAAAATCTTCTTTTCGCCTCAGCACAGCTTTTATTCTTGCGAGCAGTTCACGAAGGCTGAAAGGCTTTGTTACATAATCGTCTGCACCTAATTCCAGCCCAAGCACTTTATCAATTTCCTCTCCCTTTGCCGTTAATAATATTATCGGTGTTGTTAAACCTTTTTTCCTAACTTGTTTGCAAACATCAAAGCCAGACATTTTAGGAAGCATTACATCCAGTAAAACCAAACTGTAATCGTTGTCGATTATTTTATTTAAGCCTGTTTCTCCGTCGCCTGCAATGTCGACTTCGTATCCTTCAAACTCCAGGTTGTCCTTTAATCCCATTCTCATATTAGGTTCATCTTCGACGATTAATATTTTGCTCATTTTAAATACTCCCTAATTAAAAATTTTTTAGCCTGAAAGCGGGAAGATTAATTTAAAGATGCTTCCTTTTCCCGGTGTACTTTTCAACTCAATCTTTCCTTTATGGGCATCAACAATATGCTTGACTAAAGATAATCCAAGCCCGGTTCCTTTTGAATTATGCACTAAGCCGGTTGAAACTCTATAGAATTTATCAAATATCTTTTTCTGATCATCCGGAGAAATTCCGATACCGTTATCCTTAACTTCGATAAATATATTTTCTTTTTCTATCCCGGTTGTAATGGTTATTTCTTTATTTTGATCGCTGTACTTAACCGCATTGTCGATTAAATTTATAACCGCTTCCGAGATAGCTTCGGGATCGGCTTTGATAGATGGAATATCCTTTCCCGCGATCAAATTAAATTTAAAGCCGTTATTTTCAAGATGGAATTTATATGTTTCATAAACTTTATAAACGATTTCGTTGATGTCTGCCTGTTCAAAGTTATAAGTTCTTTTGCCGGCTTCCATTTTTGAAAAGCTGAGAATCTTATTTACAATCCTGCTGAGCCTGTTAGTTTCCTGGCTTATGATATTATAATATTCCTGTTTCTTCTCGTCGTTTTTCACTCTTCCCATTTCAAGTGTTTCCGCAAACATGCTTATAAGCGCAAGCGGTGTTCTCAATTCATGCGAAACATTCGAAACAAAATCGGATTTTATTTGAGCAAGTTCCACCTCCTTTTTTATATTCTTAAAAACCAGCCATACACCAATAATTAAAATAATTATTAATGCTCC
>CAZKUR010000098.1:8088-14172 GCA_964556005.1 uncultured Ignavibacteriaceae bacterium
TTTTTGATAATATTAAAGAAAAAATTAACAACTCTTTTCTGAGGGGAAGGAATGAAAAGAATAAAATGTTTAGTACTTCCGGTAATTTTCTCATTACTTGCATTAAGCTGCAAAGACAAAGCAACCAATCCGCCTGAAAACCAAAACCCGCCGGGTTACCAGGAAGACATACCCTGGCCTTCTTTGGCAGACAGCCCCTGGCCGATGAATCACCACGACCCGCAAAGTACGGGAAGAAGTCAATATTCCGGACCATTGAACGGAACTTTGGACTGGATGATGGACAGCTTATCTCTTGAATCCGGGATAGTGACGGGATTAGACTCCAATATAATTTTCTTAAGCGTTTTTACAAATAGTAATAGGGGGCTATATTCTGTTAGTTATTCCGGAAATATTTTATGGAAGAAAAGCGATACTTTACAATATTTCACTTGGTCATCAACACCTTTAATAGGAAAAGATGGGACTACATATTTTACGGGAGGCTATGATGGAACTTTTTATGCCGTAAAACCTAATGGAACAGTTAAGTGGAAATATCAGTTAAACTCCAGCACTAGCTCATTAGGGATAAACATTGGAAAAGATGGAATACTATATTTCCTAACGACAGATAAAAAGCTGAACGCAATTGATCAAAACGGAAATCTATTGTGGCAGTATGAATATTCTGATTTCCCTGTCTGGACGGGGACAGTAATTACTTTTTCACCTGATGGCAAAACTTTGTATATCCCCGGATCGAATGAAAAAACAGTTTATGCATTTAATATTGAAGGTAAATCAATAAAATGGTCCTTTGGGGAAGGACGATCATGGGCAGCACCGATTGTAGACACTGATGGCAATATATACATTTTAGGGAAGTCGGCAGAATATACTAATGATAAACCAGCTTTAATTTCTTTAAGATCCGATGGAACTGTTAGATGGGTTTTTATTCATAATAATCTTCAAGAACTTTACGGTGAAGGAACTATAGACAAAAACGGTAACATCTATTTCGCTTTTGATACATTGTACTCCGTTGACTATAAAGGTAATTTACGGTGGAAAAAAACGCTTGACGGTAGTACAGATACTCCTTTGGTTTGTGATGCTGGGGGGAGAATTTATACAGTCGTATTTATTGGAGGAGGATATATCGAAATTGAATCATTCAATTCAGAAGGTAATCTTATTTGGCAATATACTCCTTCAAACAGCAACTTAAATGGAGCTTCACCTGCAATTGGATTTGAGAGGCTTTTTGTACCGAGCTATGAGTCCAACAGTTTAATTACCATAAAGTGAGGGAATGTAAAATGAAAAATATTATTTATCTACTTGTGATGATTTGTATTACATATAACTTTAATTTGGCCCAATCAGGAGAAGGGGAATTACCACCTCTTGAGATTGCAGTTCGCACAGATAATTTTAACAGCACTGATATAATTAGATTTCAAATGGAACCAATAGGCTCGAACTGGTGTTCGAGCAATTATATATATTATTTAACTAATTCAACGGTTATTTCCAACGAGACTGTAGTCGGAAATTATGATTTATCAGGAAGGGGGTTCAATATTTGTTCCCATAATCAAGGTTGGGAATTTTTTTGGGACGGATTTTATAAGATGACAATTTATGTTGCTGAACAAGGAGGACAAGAAACAGAAAAAAATTTTTTTTTATCTTGATTATAGAGATTGCAACTCAACATGCCAATTCGACATTTCTATAAAATATGATAACATAAATGGGCTTTACTATGCACCGCAATTAACATTTAACTATGTACATTTTAATGAAGGAGCAATTTTAACACATTGGGATATTGACAATTGTAGTCCGCGTTGTGTGCATGATCTGCCTGATTTCTGGCAAAACTGCCTTGTAATAATACCGGATGAGAATAATCATCCTCATCTAGTTTGGGGTCCCTATCCTTTTGATGCTAACTTTCCACAAGCTGACGGTTATAAAATTTTCAGAAAGGTTGATAACTCTGATTGGGGCCCAATTACCACTACTGACAATGATATTTTTGAGTTTATTGATGATGATTTTATTATTGCATCAATGCGAACATGGCATTACTTATATTACAAAATAGCCGCATACTATACTGAAAATAATAATTATCACCAATCCGGTTTTTCAAACACATGTTATGTGGAAACTCCACCACAGGGAGGCGTAGGTTCAAAACGTGGCGGATACTTCAATTCAAAAAATTCCAAAAATTTTTCGACAACTCTTTACCAAAACTATCCGAACCCGTTTAACCCAACAACAAACATAAAATTTCAAATAAAAGAGAAAGGATATGTTAGGTTAAAAGTTTTCAATATGCTGGGACGGGAAGTTGCTGTGCTGGTGAGTGAAATTAAGGAGCCTGGTAAGTATACTCTTCAGTTCAATGCAAACAACTTACCAAGCGGCATATACATTTACTCGCTTAAAGTAAATGATTTTATTCAAAATCATAAGATGATATTATTGAAGTAAAATTAAAGTATTGGGGCTGCCGCAAAAAAGCGGCAGATCTTTCTTACAACTCTTCCAAAACCGGTAGTTCAATTTTGCTGAAATCGATCTCTTTAACCTGCGGCTTATTGCTTTTTCTTCTTATTCTCTTTCTTTCCTCTTTTTTATCTTTATTCACCTTCGGAGGATTATTTCTGTCCTTATAATTTTTATAGACATAAATATTTTGCTTATAGTTTCTCAGTATAATCCTGTCTTCATCATGGTGAATTACATAATTCGGAAGCAAAGGAATTTTTCCTCCTCCGCCGGGTGCATCGATAACAAATTGAGGAACGGCGAGTCCGCTCGTATGTCCTCTAAGATTTTCAATTATTTCCAATCCTGTTTCAATCGAAGTTCTGAAATGGTTTGCACCTCTCGTTTCATCGGCCATGTAAATGTAATAAGGCCTAACTCTTATCTTCAACAGCTTTTGCATTAATTCTCTAACAACCAGCGGATCATCGTTAACGCCTTTCATCAACACCATCTGGTTCCCAACAGGTATGCCGTTATCTGCAAGCAGTTCGCATGCCCTTGAACTTTCCGGTGTAATTTCCCACGGATGATTAAAGTGAGTATTTAAATAAATCGGATGATATTTTTTCAGCATCTTAACAAGGTTTTCGGTAATTCTGTGCGGGAGTACGCAGGGCATCTTGCTTCCTAGTCTTATTATTTCAAGGTGCTTTATTTCCCTTAGCCTGATTAATATTTTTTCAAGCATAACATCAGTTAGCATTAAAGGATCGCCGCCGGAGAGAATAACATCTCTAATTTCAGTATGTTCTTCGAGATACTTGAAAGCGCTTTCCAATCCTTTCATGGAAATTTTTTCGTAATCTCCGACTTTTCGTTTTCTCGTGCAGAAACGGCAATAGAGGCCGCATTGGCTTGTCACCAGGAACAGTGCCCTATCCGGGTATCGATGGGTGATATTCGGAACCGGGCTCATTGCGTCTTCCATAAGAGGATCTTCTTCGGCATTAAAATCTTCCAGTTCAGCTTTATCGGGAACGCATTGACGCCAAATCGGATCACCCGGCTTGCGAATAAGGCTCATATAGTAAGGGTTAACCCTTGCCTGGAAAAATTCGTCCAGGCTTTCGGCAGTCTTCCGGTCGATATTGAATTTTTCAACAAGCTGATCGACGGTATGGATACTGTCTCTTATCATCTGCTGCCATAGTTCCATAATTGAACCTCTATTTGTTGTCCTTAGTTGTATTTAAAAAACTTACCGAATACAATCAGGCTGTCACCCTGAGAATAAAAATCGTTTATTTCGGCGATGATGGAATAGTTATTCCTTAAATAAAAATTTCTCGTAGCGGAGTAATTATCTTTCGAAGAAGTTTCCGCTAAAAGCCATCTGCCTTTTTTATCTTTTACAAATTTTTCCGCATGTTCCAAAAGGCTTTTTCCGATCCCGTTTCCTTTTTTATCGGGGTCGGTTACAATCCAGTAAAGATCGAAAACCGCATCGGTTAAAGGACGCTGCCCGATGCAATGATAGCCGAAGATTTTTTGTTCGTCTTCATAAACAAAAACATTATAATCGGTTTGTACAGAATTCGATCCGGCGATGTTGACGAGTTCCATTGCAACGTCAACTTCTGTTTCCGTAAAGTTCGGAACCCGGTTCAGCATATCCGAAATTTTTTTTATATCAGCTTGCTTTATTCTTCGTATCATTTTGTTTTCTTGACAATGCGAAATTTGCTATTGTAAATAAAAGTTCGGCATGTTTCATACCCGATGCCAGTGCGGCTCTTGCAAAACCCGAATCTTCCGAAATATCCGGGTTGGGATTAACTTCAATTACATAAGGCACGTTTTTTTTGTTTAACCTAACATCAACTCTTGCATAATCCCTGCAGTTCATTGCCTGGTACGCGGCTAAAGATATTTTTTCAATTTTGATTTTTAAATTCTTATTTAATTTTGCCGGGCATTTCGGAATTGTATTTGCATAATATAGGCTGCCTGAAATCCATTTACCATCATAAGTAACTATCTTCGGCAGATTTTGCGGCAGTCCCTTAAATTCAATTTCGCTTAAAGGTAGTGCTTCATTTCCGAGAACGGCAACATTTAATTCTCTGCCGTCAATATATTCTTCGATTATCACTTCCTGCTTATAAGTTTCAAAAAGAAATTTCAACTGTTTGTTAAGATCTCTTAAATTGTTGACGACCGAATATTCGGAAATACCGATACTTGCATCTTCAAATAAAAGTTTTAGTATTACCGGGAATTGCAGATTAAAGTCATTCTTCGAAAGTCTTTTGTAAGGTTTGATAGTTATGAAGCCCGGAGTGTTTATACCGAATGCCTTAAGAATATTTTTTGTTCGTGCTTTATTCAGACAGTTGCCGAGAGTTGACGGGATATTCCCGGTGTATGGAATTCCCAGTAGTTCATAAACTCCGGCCATACAATATTCGTATGATGAAATTCCTTCAACCGATTCTACAAAATTAAAAATCACGTCCGGAGAAATTGTAAGAATTTTATTAATTACCGCTTCGATGTTGCTGTCTACAGACAAGGTAAAAACTTCGGTAAATCTTTCACTAAGACTTTTGCTGATTTTATCAATTTCTTGTGAAAAGCCGCTTTCGGAAGTATCGTTTAAAGAGGGATCTTTTGGGGATGGTTTACCGTTGTAAACCGTGAATATGCTTACAGGTGAATTGTAGCAAACTAAAATTTTTGCGTTTATTTTCATATTAAGTTGTGTCTCTTAGCTGCGGCTAATAAGACTCTATTTATCATATCATTATAGCTTAAACCGTTTGCACGAGCCGCTTTTGGAAAACATGAGTTTTCCTCCGGATTAGGCAAAATTCCGGGCAGCGGATTTACCTCGATGATGCTGGGCTCGTTATTTTTGTCCAATCTAACGTCAATCCTGCTCCAATCCCTGCACCGGAGAATTTTATAAGTTCTCAAGGCAACTCGTTTTATTTTCTCTTCCATGGATTTACTAATTAGTGCGGGGCATTTGAATACATCGAGAGGATTTTCTTTTGTATCGAGTATCCATTTAGCTTCGTAAGAATAGATTGGAATAAAATCTTCAGGGAATTCAGTGTAGTTTATTTCGACTATCGGCAGAACTTCGGTTTCACTGCCGTTGCCGAGCAAAGCTACTGTGAATTCCTTACCGGGTAAAAATTCTTCGATAAGAGCAGGTTGATTGTAATTCATCAGTATTCTTTCTACTTCATCGGTGAGATCTTTTAGGTTTCTTACAAATGAAGAAGAAAAAATTCCTTTGCTCGAACCTTCCGAGACAGGTTTTACAATCAAAGGGAAATCTAAATTTAATTCCGGGATCTGGATTAAGCTGTCTACTATTACAAATTTTGCATTAGGTACTTTGTAATAGCTTAGAATCTCTTTTGTCCGTGCTTTGTCGAGACAAGTAGCCAAAGTAAGCGCATCGGATCCGGTATAAGGAATTTGAAGCATGTCGAGTATTGCAGGTATTTGTGCTTCCCTGCTGATTCCGTATGCACCCTCGGCTATGTTAAAAACTATGTCGGGCTTTAACTCCAAAAA
>CAZKUR010000099.1:0-9018 GCA_964556005.1 uncultured Ignavibacteriaceae bacterium
CTTTTAGTGCTATTCTTTTTTAACAATAGGCTTTTTGTATTTTCCACATTGATGTTTAGAATTGATTTGTTTGCATACGGCGGAGGTTTTGCATCTGTCCCGCTAATGTTCCACGAAATCGTTGATGTCCGGCATTTATTAAGCAGTCAAACTTTCTTAAATGGAATTGCATTAGGACAGGTAACCCCAGGTCCGATTGTAATAACAGCTACTTTTATAGGGTACTTATTATACGATTGGTTTGGTGCGGTAATAGGAACAATCAGTATTTTCTTGCCTTCATTTTTAATACTTACCGGTATTACTCCCGTATTTGATAAACTACGGACTAAAAAATTATTTAATGAAGTTATTGTTGGAGTATTAAGTTCATTTGTCGGATTATTGTTCACCGTTACTATTCAGTTTGGAGTAGCCTTACACTGGGGAGCAGCCCAAATATTGCTTGGTGTTGCAGCTCTAATTGCATTATTGTTAAAAACGGATATACTCTATGTAGTACTTATAGGAATAACAATGTCCTTTTTAATTTTTTTCGTGATGTAAAGAAAAATAAAAATGAAAATGATAATATTACCTGAATTGAAAATCAAAAATCGGGGAATACACAGAAAAATGTGAAATACATTCAAGTATTGTTAACTTAAAATATTAAGGAGTAATTATATGATAAATCCGCAGGATTGGTTGGAGTTCGGACAAAAATTTCACGGACACAAATGCCCTGCAATGCCCTTAGGCTTACGGGTAGGCGCCGCTGCAATGAATAAACTCGGAGTCGATAGAGCTAAAGACGGACAATTAGTTACAATCGTTGATTTAGGCGAAGATCACTGTGCTACCTGCTACGCAGACGGACTTCAAGTAATTATGGGCACAACATTCGGTAAAGGCAATATTAAAAAAACACATAAAGGCAAATGGGCTGTTACGTTGGTAGATAGAAAAAGCGGCAAGGCAGTCCGCGTTACGCCAAAGGCTGAGGCAATGCTGCAAAACAAACAGTCGGCATTTTTCAAAGATTACAGAGAAAAAGGAATTCCGGCAAGCACCGTTCCAAACGAAGTTGTTGAACCTCTAATAAATAAAGTCATGAATGCGCCGGAGGAAATGCTGCTCAACATTTCCGAAGTATTTGATTATAAACTTGAACCACACAGTGATAACTTTAACGGCTTCGTTTGTGAAGAATGCGGCGAAATGACGGTTGAAAGTTACGGCAGAATTAAAAATGGAAGTCACGTTTGTATGGATTGCGCTGTGAAATGAATTTAGAACGATTTTTAAATTAATGATCTTGCAAAGCAATCATAAAACAGGGGAGATTGCTTTGCTTAATTTTTTACTATTACATTATTCTTTGTTGAGATAATATTCAACCAAATTGACATTATGATTCACCCTTCGTTGGAAAAAAATAAAAGTGATAAATTTTCTTTTTCAATCATTGTAATGATCCTCTTTCACAATCAGGGATAGCTAAAGTATCTTTCAGATTATGACTTTACAATTATTTAATTTGCAAATTAATTATGGGTTCATTATATTTCGCTAATTAACGAAATGATAATATGGAAGACAAAACCAAAATATTCAAAGCTTTATCCGATATAAACCGTTTACGTATCTTAAAAGCATTACAGGCAAGGTCTTTATGTGTTTGTGAAATTAAGGAATTGCTTGGTTTGGCAAATTCAACCGTTTCCCAGCATTTAAAGATTTTAAAGGAATCAGGCTTTATTTTAGAAGAAAAAGACGGTAAATGGGTAAATTATATGATTAACCAGAGGCCGGATGACCAAAGAATTAATTCAATTCTTGCTTCATTGGATTTTTGGATCAGCGATGAACAAATAATTATAAATGATAAAAAGAAAATAGCAGGCTTGGATAGAATCACAATCTGCGGAAATTAAATTATTAAACAATATTTCGATAGATAACGAAACAAGGGGTCCTAAAAATGAACATAATTAAAGTATACGGAACAGGATGCAAAAATTGCATTAAGCTTGAACAAACAGCAAGAGAAGCTGTTGAAGAATTAAAATTGGATTTCTCAATTGAAAGTGTAAAAGACATTGAGGCAATTGTTAAACGCGGTATTATGCGCACACCCGGATTGGAAATAAACGGGAAAATTGTTTCGATGGGTCAAGTTCCGACTAAATGGACACTGATGCATTGGATAGAGGATAGTATAAAGGCAGTTTAAATGCAGGCTGAAAGATTAGTAATCAAAAAGGGAATTGGCGCTAACAAATTAATTCTCCTGCTGTTATCGTTCTTTCTCTGGATTTTTCTGTATCTCAATTTAGAAAGTCTAGCTGACTTTCTTGTTATTAATGTTCTCGGTTTAAATAGTTCGGAAGCAATCGGCAGTGCACTAAACTTTTTCATCTTTGAAGTGCCGAAAGTATTAATGCTGCTTGTACTAATAATTTTTATTGTTGGAGTTATCCGGACATATTTTTCACCAGAAAGAACAAGAAAAATTTTAGGCGGTAAATCTTTACTTGCAGGAAATATTAGCGCAAGTGTTTTAGGGATTGTAACTCCGTTTTGCAGCTGCTCTGCAATTCCGTTGTTCATTGGTTTTGTACAGGCAGGCGTTCCACTTGGCGTTACGTTTTCATTTTTAATTGCCGCACCAATGATAAATGAAGTTGCGGTTGTTCTTTTATTCGGATTGTTCGGATGGCAGACTGCTTTAATCTATATAATTACAGGATTGATAATTGCTATCGTCGCCGGGACTATAATCGGGATTTTAAAACTTGATCATTTTGTTGAAGACTGGGTTTATAACTTAAAGCAGGCTTCAATTGAAACTGCGGATGTGAAACCTAAATTCAGCGAACGAATTGACAGCGGTCTTCAATCGGTAAAAGAAATTGTCGGGAAGATCTGGATTTACATTATTCTCGGAATTGCAGTAGGTGCCGGAATTCACGGATATGTACCGCAAAATTTTATGGCCGGTTTAATGGGAAAAAGTGCCTGGTGGTCGGTTCCGGTTTCTGTTTTAATCGGAGTTCCGATGTATTCAAATGCTGCAGGCATTATTCCAATTGTTCAGGCATTACTGGAAAAAGGTGCATCACTTGGTACTGTCTTAGCTTTTATGATGAGTGTAATTGGTTTGTCACTGCCGGAGACAATTATTTTAAGAAAAGTTTTGAAAATGCCTTTGATTATTTCATTCGTCGGAATAGTTGCTGTCGGTATAATCGCTGTTGGGTTTATTTTCAATTTTATTTTTTAGTTGAGCAAAAGTGAGAGAGGGAAAAGATGATATTTCCCCGGAGCGCTTTACAATATGAGAAGATGTCAAATTTAAAATAGATTTAAAAATAATTTTAGTGAGGATAACCAAATGGATAGGACAAGAGTACTTTTCGTCTGTGTTCACAACAGTGCAAGAAGCCAGATGGCCGAAGCATTTTTAAATAAATTCGGCGATGGAAATTTTGAAGCTGAAAGCGCAGGGTTGGAACCTGGAACATTAAACCCTGTAGTTGTTGAAGTAATGAATGAAATCGGTTTCGATATTTCCGGCAACCAAACAAAATCTGTTTTCGATTTTTTCAAGCAGGGCAAAAGATTCGATTATGTTATTACGGTATGCGACAAAACTGCGGCAGAAAAGTGTCCCATCTTTCCCACGACAAAGCAATCCATTCACTGGAGTTTCAAAGATCCCTCATCATTAAAAGGAAGCAATAAAGAAATAATTTCTCAAACAAGAAATATCCGGGATGAAATTAAGTCCTCAATTGAAAATTGGGTTAACGAATTTGAGGCTGCCTAACTAATGGAAACAAGTTTAAAAAAATTATCCTTCTTAAACCGGTATCTGACTTTATGGATTTTCCTTGCAATGTTCGCGGGTGTTTTTTCCGGTTACTTATTTCCCGGCATTGTCGATTTCTGGAATCATTTTCAATCGGGAACGACCAACATTCCCATCGCAGTTGGATTAATATTAATGATGTATCCTCCTCTTGCAAAAGTAAAATACGAAGAATTACCCGACGTATTTAAAAATTTGAAAATACTTTCACTTTCGCTTATTCAAAATTGGATTATCGGTCCGATATTAATGTTTGTTCTTGCAATTATCTTTTTGCAGAATTATCCCGAATACATGGCTGGATTAATTATGATAGGATTGGCACGATGTATTGCAATGGTTATTGTTTGGAACGAACTTGCAAAAGGAGATTCGGAATATGCTGCCGGTTTGGTTGCCTTTAATTCTATTTTCCAGGTACTTTTCTTTTCGGTTTATGCATATATTTTTTTAACTGTAGTACCTCATTGGCTTGGACTTAAAACTTTTGCCGTTGATATTACAATCAGGCAAATTGCTGAAAGCGTTTTGATTTATCTTGGCATTCCTTTCTTCGGAGGAATGATAACACGTTTTGTCTTTTTGAAATTAAAGAGCAGAGAATGGTATGAAAAGAATTTTATTCCGAAAATTAGTCCGGTTACATTAATCGCATTATTGTTTACAATTTTTGTGATGTTCTCTTTAAAAGGAGAATTCATTGTAAGGATACCTCTTGATGTCTTAAGAATTGCAATTCCGCTGATTATTTATTTTGTAATAATGTTCCTGGTTTCTTTTTACATGGGAAAGAAAATCGGTGCGGATTATTCAAAGACAGCAACAATTTCGTTCACTGCTGCAAGCAACAATTTTGAATTAGCTATTGCAGTTGCAATTGCTGTATTCGGAATAAATTCAGGAGAAGCATTTGCGGCAGTAATCGGGCCTTTGGTCGAAGTGCCTGTATTGATTTCGCTTGTTAATGTAGCATTATATTTTCAGAGAAAATATTTCGGGAAAGCTGAATTAAGTAATATTAAAGTCTGAAATATTTTTTAATAAATTGTTTACATAATTTAATAAATTTTCTCAGGGGAGAATATGAAATTAAAAATTGCTTTTTTTATTTTTATTGAGGCATCATTGATATTTGCTCAATTGCCTCACCAAATTGAAAAAGAAGCGGCGAACATGCTGCTCGCATTTTCAGTTCAAGATACTATCATTCAGAAAGATTTTGATAATCTTAATGCACTAATAGACTCAAAAATTAGTAATAATGAATTAGAAAATAATTATTCAGTCTCACCTAAAAATTACGACAGCCTAAAGAATCAGTTATCCAAAATCGAATTTGCAATTAAAACAGTTCCATCAGATTCCGGTCTTGTACTATTTAATAGCTGGTACTTACAATTCTGCAATACATTTTATAAAAACCTGGAACGACAATTCTTTTCATCTAAAAAAATTAAAATATTATTCTTCAGCGCTTCGGTTTCCTGCTACTGTACTCTTGAGATGTGCAAAAATCAATTAATTGATATTTTAAAATTCGTGAAAGAAAACAAAGAAAAGTATGATTATTGGGTTGTCGATTCATACGAAAACGGCGACCTTCAAATTAAATATGAAACCTACTTTTCACCTTCGGTAATTGTTTTTGACTCTAATAATAAGCTATTACAAAAAATTGAGTATGATGAAAAGATGATCTCAAAACTCAAAAATTATTTTACAGCAAACAGTAATTAAAAATAAACTTAATTCATAAGGAGTAAAATGATAGTAAAAATTTTAGGAACCGGATGCAAAAGATGTAATACTCTTGAAAATAAAATAAGGGAGTTGATAAAGCAAAATAAAATTGAGGCTGTTGTTGAAAAAGTTACTGATATTCAGGAAATGATGAGTTATGGAATAATGGCAACACCGGGATTAGTGATTGATGAAAAAGTCAAAAGCTATGGAGTCATTCCAAAAGATGAACAATTGTTAAACTGGTTAACATGTAATTAAATGAGAAAATTCTTATTCGTCATTATTTTAATTGTATTGCCGGGTTTATTATTTGCACAGAAAAAAGAAGTAAAACCTAAAGTTACTTTTATTGAACTCGGTTCTGTAAATTGTGTTCCATGCAGGATGATGCAGTCGGTTATGAAAAATATTGAAGAGAAATACGGCAGTCAGGTTAAAGTAATCTTTTACGACGTATGGACTCAAGAACAAAAACCTTATGCCAAAAAATACGGCATCAAGCTGATTCCTACTCAAGTATTCCTTGATAAAAACGGGAAAGAATTTCATAGGCATGAAGGGTACTACCCGGAAGCGGAAATAGATAAGATTTTGCAGAAAAAAGGCTTAAAACCAAAAAAAGCTAAAAGTTAATATGGTTGAAAATATTTTCACTGCACTTTATGAATCGATGACCGGTACCGTATGGATAGCCGTACTTGGTTCTTTCGCATGGGGGATATTGTCAATTCTTCTCTCACCCTGTCATCTATCAAGCATCCCTCTTGTGGTAGGATTTATCAGTTCGCAGGGGAAAATATCTGCACGAAGAATTTTCAGCATATCATTTATTTTCTCTATAGGAATTTTAATTACTATTGCTTTAATTGGAATAATAACAGCTTCACTCGGAAGATTGATGGGAGATGTTGGAGTGTACGGTAATTATTTTGTTGCAATAATATTTTTTCTTGTGGGCCTTTATCTTATAGATGTAATAAAAATTGATTGGAATACAGCAGGCTTGCATCAGACAAAATCAAAAGGATTGTTGTCCGCATTAATACTCGGATTACTTTTCGGCATTGCATTAGGCCCATGTACATTTGCATATATGGCGCCGGTTCTCGGAGTAGTTTTTCAAACAGCTCAAACAAATTACTTACTTGCAGTTATTTTTCTTTTAGCTTTTGGTGCTGGGCATTGCTCGGTTATAGTGGGCGCTGGGACATTGACCGGGAAAGTCAATAAATATTTGAACTGGTCTGAAGGTTCAAAAACAATATTGTGGATTAAAAGAATCTGCGGGGTATTGGTTATCTTTGGTGGAGTTTATCTAATCTTCACAATGAGTTTTTGATTTCAAAAATTCTCTCATGGAAGATATTTTCGAACGAAATAATTTTTTTCAAGAGGAAATATTTAAAGATTGCCCTCAAAAGAAATGAACAATTCTTACAATGGTTCAGTAAATTATCTGTAACTTTTTATATTTTTGAAAGTTCATTAAGCGCATAAAATTTTTAAGTTTTCTTTTAAATTGGATATTCTTAAAATTGTATACAAAAACTGTTTGAATCTTAATTCACTTTCCCAAATAAATTAGGGAATAATTCAATGGGCATAAATAAGTTACTTCTTTGGCTGCGAAAAAAAATTTCAATCACTTCTCTTAAATCTTTTTTAAATAAATTTGATAACTACTTAAAAGATAAAAAGCTCCCGCCGTTTTTAAAAAACGCTAAGCTTATAATAGGATCAGCCGGAGTTTTTCTAATAATAATTATTGTTTTAATTGCCGGATCTTTTTCTGGGGGCAAAACAAATGTCCCTGTATATAAAGTAGTAAAAGGAAACTTCCAGGTTTCCATTACTGAAAGCGGCGAGATAAGAGCGAAGAATGCAACTTCAATCGTCACCCCTCGAGTTAAAGGAAGTTTGAAGATTACGTATATAGTTCCTGAAGGTAAATATGTTCAGGCAGGAGATACGGTAGTAAAGTTTGATCCTACAGAAGCATTGACCAACTTAAAGGATGCGGAATCCAAACTTGAGATTACAATTTCCGATAAAGCAAAACTATTGGCAGATCAAAAATCTCAGTTAACGAATCTTGAATCAGCATTAAAAAGTGCACAGCTGTCTTTTGAGCTTTCAAAGTTGAATCTTGAGCAGATGAAATTTGAAGCCGAAATAAAGCAGCAGCAGGCAAAGCTTGAACATGAAAAGAATAAATTAAGTTTATTAAAGGCGAAACAGGATCTTGAGTCGCAAAAAATTATTCAAAAATCTGAGTTAAGTAAAATCGATCTACAAGTTGAGCAGGATAGAGCTAATCTCGAAAAAGCAAAACGCGACCTTGCTGCATTAACTCTAACAGCTCCTAAGGAAGGTCTGGTTGTTTATGAAATAAATTGGAGCACCGGTAGAAAAGTAATGATCGGTGACACTCCATGGTCAGGGATGCCGATTGTTAGTCTACCGGATTTGTCTGCTATGCAAAGCCTGACATATGTAAATGAAGTTGACGTGAGCAGAGTTAAAAAAGGACAAAAAGTTATTGTAAAATTAGATGCTTTCCAGGACAGCACTTTTACCGGTTTTATCTCTGCAGTTGCGCCCCTGGGTAAGAATAAAGATAAAAATTCAAATATAAAAGTTTTTGAAGTTGAAGTAGATATACAATCTCAATCGACTATACTAAAACCAGGTATGACAACAAGTAATAAGATTGTTATCGACCAGATACCTAATGTAATTTACATTCCGCAGGAATCTGTCTTTGAAAAAGAAGGAAAGAAAATTGTATACATAAAAAACGGTTCAGGTTTTGATGACCAGCAAGTTGAAACGGGTGAAAAGAGTGAGGATTATATTGTAGTTAAAAAGGGTTTAAAACCTGGCGATGAAGTTGCGTTACTCGATCCTAATTTAAAGCCGGGTGAACTTGAAATTAATAGCGAAAAAAGCAGTTCGGGAAATTCTCCGGCTATGGTGAAATGATGAAAGCTGTCGAATCATTTAAAATCGGGATTGCAGGACTTCGTTCAAATAAGCTGCGCACTGTATTAACCATGCTTGGAATTGTATTTGGGGTTGCAGCAGTAATTGCGATGATGTCAATTGGTGAGGGTGCAAAACAGGAAACTTTACAGCAGATAGAATTAATGGGAACCAACAATATTATTATTCAAAGGGAAGCGATAAAACTTGGGGTTAACAAATCCAAAGCAATGTTTTCACCAGGCTTAAATTTAAAAGACGGTAAATCCCTGAAGACTCTTATTCCTTCGATTGAATATGTTACTCCTCAAAAAGAAATGGATAATCAGATTATCTATAAATCGAATATAATCGATGCAAAGCTGATTGGGACAACTCCAGAATATCCGCTTACCTTCAACTCAAAAATTGAAGAAGGCAGCTTCTTTAAAAATTTTCAT
>CAZKUR010000099.1:9118-14047 GCA_964556005.1 uncultured Ignavibacteriaceae bacterium
TCCGCTTACCTTCAACTCAAAAATTGAAGAAGGCAGCTTCTTTAAAAATTTTCATCTCTCCGAATATGCAAATGTTTGTGTAATCGGATCGGATATAAAACAAAAGCTTTTCAAGTTTGAAGATCCGTTGAATAAGAAAGTAAAAATTGGTGACCTCTGGTTTGATGTAATCGGTGTGCTGGCTCCAAAGAATGTTTCAGCCGCATCAAATTCTTTAGGGCTTCGAAATTTTAATGAGGATATTTACATCCCATTTACAACAATGATGTATAAGCTGGAACCTCTGGTTCAGGAGCAATCGAATGTAGAATATTACTATCCCGGTATGCAGGAGCCTGCAAATGTTATCGATAGAAATTCTGTTGATCAATTAACTGTCAAAGTTAATAATTCAGATCAATTAAATGTAGCTGCTTATCTCGTTAAGAAAATTTTGGAGAGACGTCATTATGGAATTAAAGATTATGCAATCATCTTACCGGAAGCGCTTCTTGCACAAAAACAAAAAACTCAAAGAATTTTTAATATTGTCATGGGTGCTATTGCCGGAATATCTCTTCTCGTTGGAGGTATTGGAATTATGAACATCATGCTGGCTAATATCCTGGAAAGAACAAGAGAAATTGGTGTTAGACGAGCAGTTGGTGCAACAAAGAATGATGTTCTCAGCCAGTTCATTTATGAAGCTTTAACCATCAGTGTTGCCGGTGGGCTGATTGGAATTTTAGTCGGCTATTTTTTGACATCCTTAATTTCAACTTATGCCGATTGGAAAACAATTATTTCACCGTTCTCCGTGATCCTTGCTTTTGTAGTTTCAGTTGCTACAGGCTTGATCTTTGGAATATATCCTGCGAAGCAAGCTGCCGAAAAAAATCCTATTGATTCTCTTAGATATGAGTAAAGAATGTTTTTTATTCCAAATAATATAAATCATAATATTATCTTCTATAAAGCAATAGAACACGGATTTCGCGGATTCGGCGGATCACCGCGGATTATTTTTAAATTAAATATAAATGGAGGTTTTATGTCACATAGTGATTTAACTGAAAAAATTATTAAAGCATTTTATAATGTTTATAATACTCTTGGATTTGGATTTTTAGAAAAAGTTTATGAGAATTCAATGAAAATTGAATTAATGAAAATGGGGTTGATGGTCGAAAATCAAAAGAATATTAAGATACATTATTTAAAGTACGAAGTCGGGGATTATTATGCAGATTTAATTATAAACGATTTAGTAATAGTCGAATTAAAAGCTACTGAAAATTTATGTGAAGAAAATGAAACTCAATTAATCAATTATTTAAAAGCCACAAATATTGAAGTGGGATTACTATTAAATTTTGGGAAGAAGGCAGAATTCAAACGCAAAGTATTTACTAATATTAATAAGCAATTAAGATAATCCGTGTAAATCAGCTAAATCCGCGGAATCCGCGTTCCATTGATTTCATTTAGAAAAAGGTAAATAGGAAATGAAATTTTTAATTACTTCTATTTTAATAGCACTTACAGTTATCAATTCATCTTTTGCGCAGAAAGTACTCAATCTCCAGGATGCACTTTCGATCGCGTTAAGTAAAAGCTACAGTATCCAGTCTGCCGGACTTGCATTAGAAAACTCGCAAAAAAATCTTGAAGCGGTAAAGCTTGGACTGATGACATCAATCTATATGGATTTTAATATTCCCAGTTATTCGAGAACACTGTCCAACCAGTTTGATCCTATTTCAGGAACGCAGCAGTTTTACAATTACGGTTATACAACTTATGAAAGTCAGCTTTCCTTTTCACAGCCGCTAATTTTTACAAACGGTACATTTACACTTACAGGTGAACTCTGGAGAAGAACACAATTTAGCTCCGGAGAAGAAATACCTGCAGATTACTATTCCAATTTAAGTTTAAGTTTTCAGCAGCCTCTTTTTACTTTTAATACATTAAAAGCCAGTGTAACGCGTGCAGAAATAAATCTTGAAAAAGCTCAAAGGAATTATGCCGGCGCTTCTAAAGATATTGTTTACAATGTAACTGCAGGTTTTTACCAATTATACCAGGCAAGAGAAAACGTTGAGATTGCAAAAGAAAAAGTCAAGCAAACGGAAAGCTCATATCAAACAGCACAAAATAAATTTAAAGCCGGATTGATAGCTGAAGTAGAAGCTCTTCAGCTTGAAGTCGATCTTGCATCGAGTAAAAACGATCTTTTAAATGCGGAAAGAAATTACAGCGAAGTAAAAAATAATTTCAAAATTCTCATCGGCTTAAAATTAAGCGACAGCATCGATGTAGTAGCGAAGCTTGAATACAATCCTGTAACAATAAATTTAGATGAAGCAATTAATTATGCATTAGCAAATAGAAGCGAGTTAAAAAATTCTGAAGCAGATATTGAGTTGAGTAAACTGTCTGTTGATGAAACCGGTTCGCAGGGAAATATAAGTGCAATGCTTTCAGCTAATTACGGATTGAATAAAGATGATAATAGATTTCAGGATATCTTCCATCAGTTCGACGGTTCGAGAAGCGTTACTTTTTCCGTTCACGTACCCGTACTGGATTGGGGAGCAAACAACCGCAAAGTCGAGGCAGCGGAAGCGAATTTGAATCTTAATAAATTGACTTACGAAAATGAGAAGGAGGAAATTAAAAAAGAAATAATTGAAGTTGTAAACAGGATAAACTCGGCAAAAGCCAGAGTTGAAACTCTCAGTAAAAGCGTTGAACTCGCACAAAAAAGTTTCGACATAAGTCAGCAGCGGTTCCAGGCAGGCAACATCACAAGCTTCGAACTTCAGCAGATGCAGCTTCGTCTCACCGATGCAAAAACAAACAGCCTAAATGCATTGATCGATTACAAGCTTGCCTTAGCAGATTTGAACAGAAAGACACTTCATGATTTTGAGAAGAAATAATGAAAGCAATAGAACGCGGATTACACGGATTACATGGATTTTCACGGATCTAATACATTCATATCAGTTTAATTTGTAACATCTGTCTTATGGTACTCATCATTGTATGTAGTTAGAATTATCTATTGACAAATGACATCTGACGATTGGCTGAATGGATGGCATATTCGTTTTTTAATAAAAATAGATGGGTACATTTTTTTACACTTTCCTCGCAAAATTTAATCTCCAGAGCACTTGTTTTTAAGATAAAAAAAGTTTAAAATTATAGTGAACAAATGAACACTATAATATAATTTTTATGCGATTTTAGCATGAATTCTGAACTTCTTGATCTGACTGAATATACTCTACCGGAATCCGGGAAACCGGTCTTTACGCTTTATCCCGTAATTCCAAGGAATACGCCGGCTATTCCGTTCGACGTTTACGATTACAACATGCTTTTCAATGATCCGGCTACGGTCGATCTTATTAGGGAAGGTAAAACGATTGGATGCTTTTACATTGAATCGCCCGGCATGCGTTCTTTATTGAAGAAGCTGCAAGTCGATACTTTTGAAATGCTTACTGCTGCAAGTTCGGTGATTCGTCCCGGCGTTGCCGAAAGCGGTATGATGCAGGAATTCATTGCGCGTCATCATGATCCAAAGAGAAGAAAATATCTGCACCCGGCTATGGAAATTTATCTTGGCGAAACTTACGGAGTGATGATTTACCAGGAAGATGTTATAAAAGTTGCGCATCATATAGCGGGACTGACTCTTGAAGAAGCCGATTTGCTGCGCCGTGCTATGAGCGGCAAAATGAGATCGCATGAGGCAATGAAACAAATAAAAGATAGATTTTTTCAATCGTGCGAAAGTAAAGAATTAACACCGGAAGTATCTCAAGAACTTTGGAGGCAGATAGAATCTTTTGCGGGATATTCTTTCTGCAAAGCGCACAGCGCATCTTTTGCGTTGCTTTCGTACCAGGTAGCTTTTCTCAAAGCCCATTACCCGGCGGAATTTATGGCAGGAGTTTTATCGAACGGAGGAGGCTACTATTCATCCGCAGTTTATATATGGGAATCGAAAAGACTCGGCATCGATGTAAAGCTTCCTTGTGTTAATAACAGTGTGTACGAATATGCGGGCAAAGAAAAAACCATTCGCATAGGATTTATGGCAATAAAAAATTTATCTCATCAGTCGGCAGAGACGATAATAAATGAAAGAAATTCCAACGGCATGTACCGTTCATTAGCGGATTTTTTGGTAAGGACAAAACTTAGATACGAAGAAACCGCACTGCTTATTAAGTGCGGGGCAATGGACTGCTTTAACGAAACCCGCCCGACTTTATTGAGGCTGCTCGCTTTATATATTAATAGAAGAAAAATATTGGATGAAAATTATAACGATCTTTTTATGAATGAAACTTTTAGAATCGAAAGCGAGATAAGAACTTCGCGGGACTACAGCATTTCACAAAAGTGCAAATACGAGTTTGAGATACTGGGATATATGGTGACTCAGCACCCACTGTGTTTTTTCAATAAAATTTTATCCGGTAAGAAAATAGTGCAGGCCGGTGAACTGGAAAAATATCACGGCAAAAGAGTCCGGGTTGCCGGATGGTATATGGCATCTAAAAGAATTAAAACAAAAAAAGGCGACCTAATGAAGTTCCTTTCGCTTGAAGATCTTTCTGGTACTTTTGAAGCGGTTATCTTTCCGAATGTTTATATGAAAGTTGCCGAGAAAACTCTTTCGTACGGACCCTATTTAATTGAAGGGAAAGTCGACACAGCCGGAGGCAATAATATAATTGTAGAGAAACTCGAACTTCTCTTCAGCCTTGATCTGAAAGCTGCCGTTCAAAAAGATAGCGCTGAAGATAATTATGTTCCAGATGACGAAGGACTGACCGAGAGGGAACTTTATTTAACTAACATTAATACGGAACAATTAATAAGAGCTTACGCAGGTTAATTAACTTCAACATAATTATATGATTTTAT
>CAZKUR010000100.1:0-13718 GCA_964556005.1 uncultured Ignavibacteriaceae bacterium
AAAAAGACTATTAAATTGAAATGAAAAAGTTTTGAGTAACGTTTCCTTTTTTTTTATGCAATAATTCTTTAAACATTTTTCTTACTCCAACATATTGCAGATGAATTATAAAATAATTGATTACTCAATAATAAAATTGCATTTTAGTAATCGTATAATGTGAATTCTTTAAATTGATTATAAAAGCATTTACAGGTATATTTTATAGGTATCATTAAATTTAGTTTTAAGTAGAATTATTACGGGATTTTTTAGTTGGTAGACTTTGTAAAGCAATATATAGCTCAGTGTCTGTCTGCGGCTTCCAATAATCTTCGGTTAAATAATCAGCAAATTGAAGTTATAGCCTTGCTTAGAGAAACGATTATTAAATCTGCTTCTATTGAGAATGATATAAAGAATATGAAAAAGATTACAGAACTTTCTACGCTGGCAATCAGGTTAAATGAAATCTTTACATATCTCACTCAGCATCAAATTGATTTTTTTAGACTTTCCGATAAATTCCGTGAACAAAGCCAGATGTTGGTAAAAGATTTGAATAGAACTCTTGAAACGATTACTCCTGCCATATTACATGAATCTATGAATAAATTAAAAACAAATTCGGCACAGGAGATTACCTCCGCAGGGATAAAGGAAACTCTTACTGAAGAAGAATTCAGAATTGGTGAGACAAAAAAAAATAATCGTATGCTTGTAGAAAATGTCGATCTGGATGTCAATAAAAATGATAAACATGAAATTGTTACAAAGGTTGAAGATATTCATCAAGCTGCCGAAATTTCATTCCAGGAATACGAAGAGAAGATATTGAAACCGATTAAACCGCTGGATTTAATGTTAATCAGGCTTTCAAACGATGATGTTTCAGCCGATGAATTAAACTGGTTTGCAGATTTAATGAAGAGTAATGGTATCTTATCTTCAAAGATAGGTTTTGAAATAATTTCAGCGATGCATAATATCTTTTCGAATGCACTTAAATTAATTAAAACGAGAGATTTGATGCCCGGCAGGGAAATTATTGAATCGATGAGAGCATGTTTAATTGTGATTGTTGCTGTAATAAAAGGGAAGGAAATAGATATTACGGCTTATTTAAATAAAGCAGAAGATTTTGGGAAACAAATTCAAACGTTAAAAATAAAGGAAAAATAGTTAATGAAAGTTTTCGCTGTTATTATGGCTGGTGGAATAGGTTCGAGATTCTGGCCGAGAAGTAAAGAAAAAACTCCCAAGCAGCTTTTAAAGATATTCGGTGAAAAAACAATGATCCAGGAAACGGTGGACAGGCTTAATAGTATGGTTCAGCCGGAAGATATTTATATTATTACAAACCGGGCTCAGAAACCGGAAATAAAAAATCAGCTTTCAAAAGTGCCTGAGGAAAATATTATCGAAGAACCGTTCGGAAGAAATACGGCTGCTGCAATTGGTTTGGCCTCAGTAATCATTAAGGAAAAATCTGATGATGCAGTAACGATTGTTTTACCTGCAGATCATATGATAAAAGAAAAAGAGGAGTTCCATAAAATTTTAAATGTCGCTGCAAAGTATGCTTACGAATCGAAAGGCCTTGTAACAATCGGAATTTCTCCAACCCGCCCCGAGACAGGCTACGGTTATATCCAGATCGATGAAGGAGAGGTTTCAAACAACGTTCACAAAGTTTTGACTTTTGCTGAAAAACCTAATTACGCTACCGCTGTAAGATTTATCGAAAGCGGCGATTTTTTCTGGAATAGCGGCATGTTTATATGGAGAGTAGATACTATTCTTGACGAAATTAAAATTCATATGCCTGAACTTTATGTGGGACTGGAAAAAATAAAAAAAGATTTACATACGTCTAATTATGAGAATACTTTAAATATGGTTTACGGCCAGTTAAGGAACATTTCAATTGATTACGGCGTAATGGAGAAATCAAAAAAAGTTTTTTTAACCAAAGGTAAATTTACCTGGAGCGATGTCGGAAGCTGGGAAGAGGTTTACCAGCTAACAGAAAAAAATAAAGACGGGATCGCTTACAAAGGTTTGGTCTTTACGGACATGACTGTTGATTCATACATTTATTCTCCCGATAAATTTACTGCCGTGATCGGTGTCGATAATTTGATAGTAATAAATACAAAGGAAGCAACATTAATTTGCAGGCGTGATCAAAGCCAAGAGGTGAAGAAAATAGTCGATCACCTTAAAATGAATAAATTGACCGATTTTCTATAATATAGCAGCTTTTTTAATTAAATAATATTTGATAACGGATATATTCAAAACCGGAATTATTTCATAAAATCCATTTCTTTGTTTAATTTTGTGTTTAAGAATTTTCATTCAGATTTGCTTTTCAAAATAAATAATCTCGCTGTTAAGGAATCCAGTTGTATATTTTAAAAGCCCCGGTAGATAAGACGATAGAACTTGATAATCAAATCTTTCTTCTAAAAGTATTTTCCCCGGAAATAGCTAAATCAATCAAACCAGGCCAATTTTTAAATATAAAAGTAACTAAATCCCTTTATCCTCTGTTAAGAAGGCCTTTCAGTGTCTGTGATGTTGAGGGCGATTATTTTTATATTATGTTCAATGTCTTGGGTGAAGGCACACGAATTTTGGCACATAAAATCAAAGACGATTTAGTTGATCTTCTCGGTCCGCTCGGAAACGGATTCAACCTCGATGGAGATTATGATACTGCTGTTATCGTTGCCGGAGGTTTAGGCGCCGCACCTTTTCCATATTTAATCAGGAAAATCGGCGATAAAAAACATGTTAAATGTTTCATCGGGGGAAGAACACAAAAAGATGTTATAACCTACGGCATGAATAATATTTCGATTTCGACTGATGATGGTTCACTCGGCCTAAAAGGAACCGTAGTTAATTTACTCGAAAAAAATATAGATGCTTTGAAAAATGATAAAATTAAAATTTTTGCATGCGGACCTAATGCAATGTTAAGGGCATTGAAAGAATTTACCGAAGCAAACGGATTTGAATGCGAGGTTTCAACCGAATGTGCAATGGCTTGCGGGTTTGGAATTTGCCAGGGGTGTCCAGTTGAATCTACAAAAGATTCATCTAAATACTTATTAGTCTGCAAAGACGGTCCTGTATTTAACATTAAAGATGTGGTTATCTAATGAACCCTGATCTTTCTGTCGAAATCGGCCCATTGAAGTTGAGAAATCCAATTTTACTCGCTTCCGGAACCGTTGGCTACGGAAATGAAATTTCCGAATTTGTCGATTTGAATAAAATTGGCGGAATAGTTACAAAATCTTTAAGCTTAAAGCCGAGAAAAGGCAACCCGCCGCAGAGGATAGTGGAAACTCCATCGGGAATGTTGAATGCAATAGGACTTGCTAATGTTGGAGTTGAAGTTTATTTAAAAGAAAAAATTCCTTACATAAAAAAATTTGATGTTCCTCTTATTTGCAATATTGCTGCAAGTACTGTTGAAGAATATATTGAATGCACAAGAATATTAACAGAAGAAGAAACCGTAACGGCATTTGAAATAAATGTTTCATGCCCGAATGTAAAAGAAGGCGGACTTCAATTCGGCAATAGTCTGAAGTCAGTAGGAGAAATAACACGTAAGGTAAAAGCAGTTACAAATAAACCGGTTATCATAAAGCTTTCACCGAATGTTTCAAATATTGCTGATTTTGCAAAAATTGTTAAAGATAATGGCGGCGATGCGGTATCGGCTATAAATACTCTGGTTGGTACGGCATTCAACATAATTAAAAGAACTCCTAAAATTAAAAATGTAACAGGCGGATTATCCGGCCCGGCAATTAAGCCTGTTGCTTTGGCGAAGGTTTTTGAAATTCATCAAAAAGTTGATATCCCGGTGATGGGCATTGGGGGAATAATGAACTATAAAGATGTTATCGAATTTATGATTGCCGGCGCTTCAGCAGTTCAATTAGGTACTGTTAATTTTATCGATCCAAATGCTGCTATGACAATATTGGACGATCTAAGAAAATTTTGTATTCAGCAGGGGATAGAAAAAATTTCATCAGTTACCGGCTCTTATATTATTGAATGATAAATGATATATGAATATTGAAACCGCACTCTCGAAGCTTTTTTCTCTTCACACTTTCGGAATGAAGCTTGGGCTGGATAATATTAAAAATTTTTTAGATACACTTAACAATCCTCAAAATGAATTAAAAACTTTTCATGTTGCAGGTTCAAACGGGAAGGGAAGTACATCGGCATTTGCTGCGAGCATATTAATGGAACTTGGATATAACGTTGGCCTTTATACATCTCCGCATTTTGTAAGATTTAACGAAAGAATTTTAATAAACGGAAACGAAATTCCCGATGTTTATGTTGCCGGATTTATTACTGATCATTGGGATTACATCGATGAAAATAAATTGACTTTTTTTGAAGTGACAACCGCACTTGCATTTCTATATTTTTATGAACAAAAAATCGATTACGCGATAATTGAAACAGGACTTGGCGGCAGGTTGGATGCAACAAATGTTTTGAATCCGCTTGCTGTTGTAATTACATCAATTAGTTTGGAACATACTAATATATTAGGGAGTTCGATTGGTGAAATTACGAATGAAAAAGCCGCAATAATTAAAAACAGCATTAAAGTATTCACCGGTAAATTGCCGTTCGATGCAATTGAAGTTGTTGCAAAAAAGTGCGTCAAGACGAATAGCGAACTCTTTAAGCTCGATGATTATATAATAGAAAAGGAAAATTCTCTTACTCTTTATACCGAAGAAATTGAATTGGATGAATGGTCGTTGCCGCTTAAAGGTAATTACCAAAAGCTAAATGCAGCTCTTGCATGTCTTGCGGTGATAAAAACTTTGAACGTTGAAGATTTTAGCTCGATAAGAATGGGAATAAATAATGTCGTCAGGAATACAAACTTTCAGGGAAGGTATGAATACTATAGTACCAAACCTGATATTATTTTTGATTCGGCTCATAATCCCGACGGAATTAAAAATTTTCTTTCCGAGTTTAAGAAAGATTCAAAAAAATACCGAAAAAAGATTCTTTTGTTCGGAGTGATGAAGGATAAATCTATCAGAGAAATGCTTTCAATGTTGATGAGTGTTTTTGGTGAAGTACATTTAACACAGATAAATATTGAAAGATCGGCAACAATTGATGAATTGACTAAAATTTGCTCCGAACTAAAAATCAATTCAGTGCCGGAACCAAATTCTGTGAACTTTATATTAAACTTTTTAAATAACAAAGCCGATACGTGCCTTGTTGTTCTGGGCAGCATGTATTTATTAGGCGAGATTAAATCTTTGCTAAAGCAATAAATTTTGCTTGACATTCAGCTTAAATAAACTTAATTTAGGAATATACCACGTGTTCCTTTCATTTAATTACATGAAAAATTATTAATTGATTTAAACCGCTTTAACATTTCCGGGACACATTGCCTTGGCAGAGGGATATTGCCGAATTTTTTTTATGCAATAAAATTAATCACAAATTCACTAAACAATAAACATATAGGACTAAACTATGCCGATGGATATTTCAGATTTGAAGTCTAAGAAGATTGTAGAATTAAATGAAATTGCCAAAGAATTGAATATTTCAGGATACAGCGATCTTAGGAAGCAGGAACTTATTTTTAGGATTCTCGAAGAACAGACTGCCAAAGACGGTTTGTCGTTCTCAAAAGGAGTTCTCGAAGTTCTTCCGGATGGATACGGATTTTTACGATCATCCGATTATAACTACCTTCCTTCACCAGATGATATTTACGTTTCACCTTCGCAGATAAAAAAATTCAGTTTGAGAACTGGAGATTTTGTCAGCGGGCAGGTAAGACCCCCGAAAGAAGGTGAAAGATTTTTTGCATTGCTCAGAGTCGAAGCCGTTAATGGCCTGGACCCTGAAGGAATCAGGGAAAGAACTTTGTTCGATAATTTGACTCCAGTTTACCCGACTAAAAGAGTGATGCTCGAATCTGCTCCGGGTGAATATTCGATGAGAGTTATGGATATGTTATCCCCGATTGGAAAAGGTCAAAGGGGATTAATTGTATCACCTCCCAAAAGTGGAAAGACCGTCCTACTTCAGAAGATTGCCAATTCAATTACCCGTAACCAGCCTGAAATTAAAATGATTATTTTGCTTATCGACGAACGGCCTGAAGAAGTGACCGATATGGAACGTTCGGTAAAAGCTGAAGTAATCAGCTCTACTTTTGATGAACCTGCCGAAAGACACGTTCAGGTTGCCGATATGGTTATCGAAAAAGCAAAAAGAATGGTTGAAGCAAAAGAACATGTAGTCATTCTTCTCGATAGTATAACCAGGTTGGCTCGTGCACATAATATTGTCGTACCGCATAGCGGAAGGATATTATCCGGCGGTGTCGACTCTAATGCACTTCATAAACCAAAAAGATTTTTCGGTGCTGCAAGAAATACCGAAGACGGCGGAAGCTTAACAATTATTGCAACTGCCCTAATCGATACCGGAAGCAGAATGGATGACGTTATCTTCGAAGAATTCAAAGGTACCGGTAATATGGAATTGGTTCTTAACCGCGACTTAAGTGACAGAAGAATTTTTCCGGCTATTGATGTTAACCGTTCAGGTACCCGTCGCGAAGATTTACTTATGAAAGAAGAAGAGCTTAAAAAGATCTGGATTCTGAGAAAAATATTGAGTGACTTCAGCCCTGTCGAAGCTATGGAATTCTTAATCGATAAAATCAGAGGCACTAAGAATAATAAAGAATTTTTAGCTAACATGAATAGTTAATCTTTATCTGCACAAAAACAAATAGAATTTATGATATTAATTCTGTCGTAAATTTAGTGTTTGTTTGTCAGCAGGGGATTATTGTTTATATCAGATTTTCAAAATACCTCATTTATTATATTTTTATTTAAACTATATTTATTTATGATTTAAGTAAAATTATTTGAAATTATTGGAAACAACTTAATAGTGAGAAAACTTCTTGCCCTATTAATTTTTGCTGTAATTTTTACACATGCGCAGCCAAAGTTTCATCAATTGCTTCACCCAATATTTCGACCTTTATTATTTGAGATAAACACATTTCCCGGCGATTCGCTTATCAATTTTTATTTTTCTTACCGGATCCCTTATAATCGCGTTGTATTCGTGAAAAGCGGGAATCGATATGAAGCTTCGGTTAAAATAAATCTTGAGTTGATTGATTCGGTAAAAAATGAAATTACCAGGCAATTCGAGGAAAAGAAAATCCATGTTGATAATTTTGATTTAACAAATCAGAATGAAGTTTATGTCCAGGGATTAATCGGATTAAAAATACCTGATGGCGACTATAAGATCCTAACTTTCTTTACCGATAATAATATCAATAAAGAATTTGATCTTCATCCGCTCTATAGAAGATTAAAAATATCAAAAAAGAATTTTCTGAGACCGGTAATTGTTGACAACAAACAAGCCGAATGCAGCAACGTAAAAAAATATTCTTTGACTAATTATGATGGAGATATTCCTTTTTCTGAAAGTGAATATGAAATAATAATTCCGTCAAAAGATACAGCCGAAAAATCAATCGTGCTTACAATGATAAATAACGACGATACTGTTTATAATCAACTTGTTACCGAAAGTTTTATCGATAAAAATTCATTTAATGAATGCGACGGAAAGATTCTATTTGATAACAAAGGCTCAAATTATTTTAGAAATTTTATTATTAAAGATTTTAGTCGGAAATTAAATGAAGGGGAATTAAAATTTGAAATTAAAACAAATGAAAAATCTCATAAGACTGAAAAATTTGTTAAAAAAGTTACCTGGCTAAATAAACCTTTTTCATTATTGAATCCCGAATTCGCAATAAAAGCATTAAAGTATGTCGAAGGTGATTCGGTTATTGATAATCTTTTATCCTACAAAGACAGTGAGCTTTATAAAAAATTATTCGATTACTGGAAAAAATATGATCCGACTCCCGCTACCGCATACAACCCACTGATGAATGAGTACTATACAAGGATAGATTATGCAACGAAGGAATTTGCATCCATTGGAAGCTGGAACGGTGCAAATTCGGACAGGGGCAAGGTATACATAAAATTCGGGAAACCGCAGGAAGTAGAACGTGCATCCGATGAAAGCGGAAGGGTTGTTGAAACCTGGATTTATGCAAAATTGAATAAAAAGTTTATTTTTGTGGATAAAGAGGGAAAAGGAGAATTTATTTTAGTTAGCGGATGATAAACAAATTTATTTTTACCTGCGGTGATATAAACGGAATCGGTCCTGAAATATTAATTAAGACTTTGAATTCCGTAATTGTAAAAACATTCAACACGTTTTATGTTGCTTGTCCCAAAAATGTATTTATAGATACTTCTCTAAAAATTCGTCCGAATTTTAAATTTACATTCATTAAAAAATTTGAAGAAGATCCGGAATTCCAGGTGCATATTATCGATATGGGCAATAAAAAATACAAATACGGCAAGCCAACTTCCGCATCCGGTAAAGTTTCATTCGATTCGATAAAAACTGCATTTAAATTGGCAAATGAAAAAAAAGTCGATGCAATTATTACGGCTCCCATATCCAAACATGCTCTGCATTTAGCCGGGATTAATTATCCTGGCCATACCGAAATGCTTGCAGAGTGGAGCGGTACAAAAAATTTTGTGATGACTTTTCTTTCTTATAAAATGAATGCTGCAATTGCAACAATTCATCAGCCGCTTAAAAATATTCCCAGACTAATTACAAAGACTTCTTTAAAACAGAAAATAGATATATTAATAAGTATGCTGGAAAATGACCTTCATATCTCGGAACCGAAGATTGCTGTATTGGGACTTAATCCTCATGCCGGAGAAGAAGGTATCATTGGAAATGAGGAAGAAAAAATTATCAAACCGGTAATTAACTCTTTTGAAAACAAAAATGTTTTTGGCCCTTTTTCACCGGATGCATTTTTCGGTAGCGGAAAGTTTAAAGATTTTAATTTGATATTCGGAATGTATCACGATCAAGCGCTTATTCCTTTTAAATTGCTGAATTTCGGTAAAGGCGTGAATTTTACAGCAGGATTGCCGTTTGTTAGAACTTCACCCGATCATGGTGTTGCTTACGATATAGCCGGGCAAATTACAGCTGATGAATCCAGCCTCATAGAAGCGTACCAGTACGCAGATAAAATAGTTCACAATAGGAAGGAGAATGAACTTCAAAAATCTAAGTAGAAATTATGAAAAACTTTGGATTTTTTATGATCATTTAATGCAAAACGTTAATTACGATTTATGGGCAAAATATATTCTTAGTTTAGTAAAAGAATTTCTTCCGCCAAATCCGAAATTACTGGAACTTGCAGGCGGGAATTGCAAACTGGCTAACCTTTTAAAAATAAATTATCCCGATATTATAGTAACGGATTTATCAAAGGAAATGCTTAATGGCGATAATGAAAGCGTTCTTCCAAAAGTTTGCTGCGATATGAGCAGCTTGCCGTTCAATTCCAAGTTTGATTTAATCTATTCAACTTTTGATAGTATTAATTATTTAACCTCGAAGAAAAAATTGTTAAATTTCTTTTGTGAAATTCGAAAGCTGATGGATGAGAATAGTATTTTTACATTTGATGCGAGTCTTGAGAGCAATAGTTTAAAGCATGTTAAATTAGCAGAAGAAACTGGTGCTTTTAAGAATATAAGTTACCGTCATAAAAGCGAATACAGCAAGAGAAGCAGGATACATAAAAATATTTTTCATATTGAGGTAAACGGGAATGAATTTTTTTACGAAGCGCATAGGCAAAAAATTTATCCGTTCGATATTTATTTTGAAATGCTTGAGAAGGCAGGCCTTTATGCAGCTGCATGCTATGAAGCATTTTCATATAAAACAGCAAAACAAGGTTCAGACAGGATTCAATTCATTGTGAAAAGGATTTATTAAATGTTAACCTTTGACGGTGTCGAGTTTAATTATCCAAACCAGAATGTTTTTTCAGATTTGAATTTCAGCGTTGACAACGGGGAATTTACTTTTTTAATCGGTAGAAGCGGGGCAGGGAAGACAACGGTAATGCAGCTTATTTATATGAATATTCTCCCCCAAAACGGTGCAGTTTATGTCGGAGACTATGATTCCAAAACTATAAAACTGAAAGATCTCCCTTTTCTACGTAGAAAATTAGGCGTCGTTTTCCAGGACTTTAAGCTTTTGAATGACAGAAATATTTATGACAATCTTGCTTTTGTACTCGAAGTGACTAACGCATCAAGGAAAGAAATTAAAAGAAAAGTAAATAATGTGCTTACCGATGTTGGGTTAATACATAGACGAAAAAGCTTACCGGCTGAACTTTCAGGTGGTGAAAAACAAAGAATCGCCATTGCAAGAGCGATAATAAATGATCCATTTTTAATTTTAGCCGACGAACCAACCGGCAATCTTGACCCGCAGACTGCCGATGAAATTCTCGATATCTTAAAAAACATAAATTCAAAAGGCACAGCTATTTTGTTTGCAACTCATAACTATGGAATTGTTAAAAAAATGAATTCCAAAATTATAAAGCTGGAAAACGGTAAAGCCGTAAAAGCAGTTTTAAAATCCAGGAAGTAATTTTTTACTTAGCCGTTTCACTTAACGATTTAAAAATATTTTCCGATACCTCATCGACGTTTCCAAGGCCATCAACATAAATTACCTTACGCGATTTCTCATAGTAATCAAGGACAGGTTTGGTCGTCGAGTTGTAAACTTTAAGCCTGTTTCTGATTACATCTTCTTTATCGTCGCTTCTTTGATATAAGCTATTTTCTGCTCCGCATGAGGGACATTTTGTAGGGTCTTCTATGTCGTTCAAGTTGAAAATATTATTGCAAACTTTGCAGGCTCTTCTGCTGCTCAAGCGTTTTATTATTTCTTCCTCATTTGCCTGGATAGCAAGCAGCTTTACATCGTTAATATGCAGTTCAGTTAATAGTTTATCAAGCGCTTCGGCTTGAGCAACGGTGCGCGGGAAACCGTCGAGGATAAAACCGTTTCTGCATTTTTCTTGCTGCAAAGTATCTTTTATTATGCCTATCATTATATCATCAGGAACAAGTTCTCCTTTATCCATTATTTCTTTGGCTTTTATTCCAAGCGGAGTTTTTTCTTTAACTGCTGCTCTTAAAATATCTCCGGTTGAGATATGAAGAATGTTAAATTTTGAAGATAAAATTTTTGCTTGGGTCCCTTTGCCGACTCCCGGTGCACCGAATAAAATTAATCGCATATTAGTTCCTTTTTTATGTGCAAAATATTTATTATAATTTTTTTTATCAACCTTCAAACTAAAACTATTAAGAGAATTTATATTTCGTATCTCTTTTGTTGCAAAAATGTTTTGAGTAGCTTTTCGCTTTCCGCAATATAAATACCCGAATAAATTTTGACTTTATGATTTACTTTCCCTTCTTCTGCTAAGTTGTAAATTGAACCGCACGCACCGAACTTCGGATCATAAAGAGAGAAATAAACTGTACGAAGCCGGGAATTAAGAATTGCACCGGTGCACATAATGCACGGTTCAAGAGTAACATAGATGTCGCATTCATTCAATCGCCAATTTTCAAGATGATTAGCTGCAGCAGTAATGGCGATCATTTCTGCATGAGCCGTAGGATCTTTTAATCTTTCAACCTGGTTATAACCTCTTCCGATAATTTTATTTTTATGTACGACTACTGCACCGACGGGGATTTCATCTTCCTCAAATGCCTGTTCCGCCTGCTGTAATGCGGCAAACATAAACTGATATTGTTCTTCTTGAAAAAGCATCGAGGCCTAAAATTAAATTGAAAAACGGTAAATGAAAAAAAAAGAAAAGAGATGACATCTTTTCTTCACATCTTAATTTAATTTGAAAATAGAATGCTAATTTTTCCCGGAAAAGATATCATCCCTTTATTAGTATCTTAAGTAAATCCTAAATCAAAATTCAGCAATTAACTTTGTACGCCCAGAAGGATTCGAACCCTCAACCCTCAGATCCGAAGTCTGATGCTCTATCCAATTGAGCTATGGGCGCTCCTAAATTAAAATATTAATTATGCTGCATAAATCCTTTAGGATAGGACTTTATGTTGTGCCCGAAATTTAATTGCTCTTCCATCCTGCACGACCAAACCAATTGTCCGTTCCAAACTGTTATATCGGGACAGCCGTCGCACATATTTTGTCTCCCATCCTGCAGAAAATCTACTGGTTGAATTATCATTACGGACTGATAATGAAGCTTCCTAAAAATATTTAGTGGATTTTTTAAGTAATTCGAAGCAGTCTTCCTTAGTTTTTTATCGAACGCTCCCAATAGAAGCATCGACCGTCCTTTCTGAGTATCTTTTGGCTTAGCGTAAGCAAGATAACGGTTATGAAGCATATGGTTAAAAGTCTGAACAATTTCAATACCCTTGCTTCCCATATAACCGTATATTTTATCTTTTCTTCCCATTCTTCCAGTTAAAAGCCATTTAAAGGAATCCGGTTTTTCCGATCCGTTTAAATACCCGCAAGGATCAAAATCCGGGTATTCTGTTCGCAGCAATTCAACTATTTCCTCTGCCTGTATATCAGTCCGTTCAACAGGTTCCTCATTGTATACAAGTTCGCCCATATCTATTTTTTTTGGACCGAGATAAAAATCAACTTTATTATTATTAACAGCCCTGTACAAAATAAAAACCATTACTTGAACAATGTCGATATGTTTTTCGGCCCATTTAGCCATTGGTACTACATATTGCATTGTGTCTTCATATACGGTAGAATTAAATGAGCATGAAATATTTCCTGCTTCTGCAAGCATCTCGGCATAATAGAGCCTTAAATCGTTTAGCTCCAATTCGTTTTTATCCTTCCACCCGGGGCGCCCTTGTTTACTGTCAATATGAAATGTAAATCCGAAGACGCCGGCCTTCTTCAATTCCTTTAGTAATTCTTTGGTAAGAGCTAAACCATTTGTATTTAAAATCGGTTTTAAATTTCTACTCTTAACATCTTTAACTATTTCGACAACATCGGGATGAGTCAGCGGATCGCCGCCAGCGATAGAAATACCGTCGACATTTCTTAATCTGGTAAACACATCCAATTCTTCTTTTATAGCAGCTAAAGATTTATGTTTATTTTCATTTTTTCTATAGCATCCGTCGCAACTTAGATTACATTTAGCAGTAGGTTCAAGCCACGATATTGAATTGTCTGTCATATTCCAGGGAAGTCTATAATAGTTGAGATGATTTAGTTTTAGCATGATTCCCTCTATGAAATATTAGAATTTAATTCATATAATTATATCATTAAATTTACCGATTTCCAATCATTCTATAAAATTTTTAAGATAAAAATTATTAAGCTTTGTAAAGCAAATAACGTATTTTCACTTAAATATTGCGGTATTAAAATATTACTATTATATTTGTTCTCGTTTTTTGATAAACATTATATAACTGCGGGAATAGCTCAGCCCGTTTCGCTTTGGACGAAACGAGGTCTCGCCCGGCAAAGCCGTGGCGGATTGGTATGTCGTATTTATAATTATCAAGGCCAAGATTAATATCATGGCAGCGATAAAAAAATAATGTACTTATAACATATTGTTTTCATGCGGGAATAGCTCAGTTGGTAGAGCGCAACCTTGCCAAGGTTGATGTCGCGGG
>CAZKUR010000101.1:0-13279 GCA_964556005.1 uncultured Ignavibacteriaceae bacterium
TTTCACACCACGAATAGTTATTACATCCCAAACGTGAAAGCAACCGGCTTATGCTGCAGAACCAATTTACCTCCCAATACTGCATTCAGAGGTTTCGGCGGACCGCAGGCGATGTTCGTTATGGAATGCGCAATTTATAAAGCGGCAGAACAAATGGGAGTTGATCCTTTTGAAATTCAAAAGAAAAATTTATTAAATGAAGGCGATCAATTTCCTTACGGTCAAAAAGCAATAAACGCCAATGCAAGAGTGTGCTGGGAAAAGTTAGAGCAAAAATATGATATACCGTCCGAGAAGAGAAAGATAGAAGATTACAATCGTAAAAATATAATTTTCAAAAAAGGATTGGCTGTAATGCCTGTTTGTTTCGGCATCTCATTTACAAATACTTTTATGAACCAGGCAAGCGCTTTGATTCATATTTACTCCGATGGAAGTGTTGGTATAAGTACAGCCGCAGTTGAAATGGGGCAGGGAGTGAATGCAAAAATTAGACAAGTAGCATCAAACATCTTTTCTATTGCAATCGACAAAATCAAAATTGAAACATCCAATACAACCAGGGCAGCTAATACATCACCGACTGCGGCAAGCAGCGCTGCGGATTTAAATGGTAAAGCAACCGAAATTGCTTGTAAAGATTTGCTTGAGCGGTTAAAAAAAGTTGCTGCCGGAATATTAGAAACCGAAAATTATAAAGACATTTCATTCAAACAAGAAAGAGTTTTCAATATAGGGAAGAAAACCGAAATATATTGGGAAAAATTAATTAATACTGCATTCCTAAAAAGAACAGACTTATCAGCCCACGCCCAATATGCTACGCCCAATATATATTTCGATAAAGATAAATCAAAAGGAGATGCATTTGCATATTACTCTTACGGCACAGGATTAATTGAAGTTACACTCGACTGCATGCTGGGGAAATACGAAATTGATTCAATGAAAGTCATACATGATTTCGGTAAATCATTAAACCCTGTAATTGATAGAGGTCAGGCTGAAGGTGCAATTGTACAGGGATTGGGTTGGATGACAATCGAAGAAGTAATTTACAACAAAGACGGGAAATTGTTAACCGATGCACTTTCTACTTACAAAGTACCGGACATAAATTTTGCACCAAAACAAATCGAGGTAAACTTTTTGGAAAATTCGATTAATCCGATGGGGATATTCAATTCAAAAGCAATCGGTGAGCCTCCTTTAATGTACGGGATAGGTGCATTCTTTGCATTAATGAATGCAATGAAAGCATTCCGTTCCGAAAAACATTTTAAATTATCTGCACCGTTAACACCGGAAAAAGTTTTGTTGGCACTGTACTCAGAAATTAAAGCTCCTGCAGCAATGCCGATGTAAACCAATATGTTAATATTTTACAATGGATTAAAGAATCCGGAAATCCTGGACTGAGGTTTTCTGCTGCATATCAAACCATTAAGAACACATATCACATCTCCATTTTCAAATTATAAATAATATAGCTGCATTAAAAAGTTAGGAGTATAAAATGTCATTACGCCCGGTAAGAAAAATATTAAAAGCACAGCCTACAATCGAAGGGGCAGGAGTAAATCTTCGCCGTGCAGTTGGGTTTGGTGATCCGTCGGAAGTTGATCCGTTTCTTCTTTTAGATGATTTTCGAAGCGACAAACCTGAAGATTATCTCGCAGGTTTTCCATGGCATCCGCACCGTGGAATTGAAACGATTACTTATGTTCTTGCTGGTAGTGTTGAACATGGAGACAGTATCGGAAATAAAGGAATAATATCGTCAGGTGATATTCAATGGATGACTGCCGGAAGCGGAATCATTCACCAGGAAATGCCGAAAGGTGATCCGAAAGGAAGAATGCACGGATTTCAGCTTTGGGCAAATCTTCCGGCTGCATTAAAAATGACTGCGCCTCGCTACCAGGAAATTAAATCGGCAGACATTCCCGAAGTAACTGATGACGATGGAACACATATAAGAATTGTCTGCGGAAATTTCTGGGGGAAGAAAGGTCCTGTGGACGGTATAGCTGCAGATCCTATTTATATCGATGTCTCTATTCCGCCGGGAAAAAGAAAAACATTGCCCATCGATACAAGGAATAACGCTTTTGCTTATGTCTTTGCAGGCTCGGGAAAATTCTGCAATGCTTCAGATCCTCTTGCTGTACCCACTGAAAGCGTTGGATGGTCAGATACACATCCTCCTGTAGAAGCCGATAATCGTTCATTAATATTATTTGACAGCGGTGATGAGGTAACTGTTCAAGCAGGAGATGAAGGAATTCGTTTTCTTCTTATTTCAGGCAAACCTCTTAAAGAACCTGTTGCCTGGTACGGCCCGATTGTAATGAACACACAGGCAGAATTGAGAACTGCTTTTGAAGAACTGCAAGCAGGAACATTCCTGAAAACTAAACGATAGTAATAAAAATTTTTGTTTATCAAATTGCAAAAGGAAATTACTAAAATTCCCTGGACTCTTTTTGCTTCTGAGTTTATCGGCACAGCTTTGTTGATTGGCGTTGGTGTTTCCTTCGTAATTCTCGACTTCGGTAAGGGAAGTCCCGTTGTCAATTTAATTCCTGATTCAGGATTAAGACGAGCAATCACGGGATTTCTATTCGGATCAACCGGTGCATTAATTGCGGTATCCTGGATCGGTAAAGAAAGCGGCGCTCATATAAATCCCGTTGTCACACTTGCATTTTGGGCTCAGGGAAAAATAGGTCGTGTACATGCTCTTGGTTACATTATTTGCCAGTTGATTGGGGGAATTGCAGGCGCACTTTCTCTGCTTTTATGGAATCAAACAGGAAATTCTATTAGTTACGGTGGTACTTTCCCCGGACAAAGTTATTCCGCATGGACAGCATTAATAGGAGAAATTATAACTACCTTTGCTCTTGTATTTCTGCTTTTCGTTTTTATCGGTCACAATAAACTAAAACGGTATACACCTCTTTTATTTCCTTTACTTTATATGATTATGGTATTTTTAGAAGCACCTGTTTCAGGGACAAGCACCAATCCTGCACGAAGTATTGGACCATCGGTAATTTCAGGCAATTGGTCTGACTGGTGGGTTTATTGGATTGGTCCGGTAGTAGGAGCTTTAATAGGAGTTAGTGTTCACAGTCTTAGCTGGTTTAAAAAGTTTGAGATAAAAGTTGCGAAACTCTATCATTTTGAAAATGACAGGCATGGTGTTTTTAGGAACGCAGTAAAATAATTTCTCAAAGATTAATAGGAAATGAATTTATTTATTATTCCCTTGAACTCTTCAAACTTCAATCAAGCACAATCTTTATTGATATCATTTAAGGAAATGATAAGATTATAAAGTTAAGTAATTACGAACCCGACATCAGTAGGTCGGGTGAAGTCCGATTTCGATATTCGAAATCGAGATCTCGCCTAAAAGGCGGATAATCTCTACCATTATACTAATAAAAGGTGAGATTGTCCGCCTAAGTGCGAGACCTCGTCCGCTTTTAAGCGAGACCTCGTCTTTGACGGGCTAAAGCGTGCTTCACCCAACCAATGTGCTAACTATAACTCAGTTAGGCTCCATTAGACTGTTGATAGAATTTTAATGATTGTAAGGAATGGTTATCCTATCATCATCAAAGATTGCTATTCAGGCTAAATAAAGGTATTACTTTTTACTTAAGCCCTCTAAACTTCAGCATAGGTTCTATTCGCGGATTATGTCCGGTAAACTCGCGAAAGATTTTGCTGTAATCTTCGGTAGCTCCTTTTGAAAGAATCATATCCCTGAAACGCTCACCGTTCTTCCGTGTTAATCCGCCGTGGCTCATGAACCAGTCATAAGCATCATCGTCAAGCATCTCCGACCATAGATAAGCATAATAGCCTGCGGCATATCCTTCACTCCATATATGCTGGAAATAACTGGAGCGATAACGGGGCGGAACCTGCGGAATATACAAATGATCTTTTTTCAAACTCGCTGTTTCAAACTCATCCGAATTCTGTAAAGGTGCACTCGCAGGTAAAGTGTGCCATGCCATATCGAGATCGGATGCTTCAACAATTTCCGTAAAATCATAACCCTGATTGAAGTTTGCCGCCTTTTTAATTTTGTCAACTAAATCTTTAGGCATAGGCTTACCGGTTTTATAATTTAAAGCATAATGTTCCAGCACTTTTTGATTAAGCGCCCAATGCTCGTTAAACTGTGAAGGGAATTCTACAAAGTCGCGCGGAACGTTGGTGCCGGAAAGACTCGGATATTCCTGACTTGCAAACATGCCGTGCAGCGCATGACCGAATTCATGAAACATAGTTGTAACATCATCATAGCTTAACAGAGCCGGTTTGCCGGGTGCGGGCTTTGTAAAATTGCAAACGTTATATATTACCGGTTTTGTACCAAGCAATTTCGATTGCTGTACAAAATTATCCATCCATGCGCCGCCGGATTTATTATCACGCTTGAAATAATCGGTATAAAAAAGTGCAAGCGGCGAGTTATCTTTGTCAAAAACTTCGAATACGCGGACATCTTTTTGGTAGACAGGGATATTATGAAGCTCTTTAAAAGTTAAACCATAAAGTTCGTGAGCTTCATAGAAAATTCCTTTCTGAAGAACATTTTCCAGAACAAAATATGGCTTTACCTGGGACTCATCTAAATTATATTTTTCTTTGCGTAATTTCTCAGCATAATAATTCCAATCCCACGGCTGAAGCTTTACACCCTTGCTGGTTTTATCAATAAAGTTCTGAATTTCCGAAGCTTCCTTCTTTTCATTTGAAACTGTTGCGGAAACTAAACCGGAAAGAAATTTATCCACTTTTGAAGGTGTTTTTGCCATTTGATTCTCCAGTCTCCATGCGGCATAGTTAGGAAAACCAAGTAACTTCGCTTTATCCGCGCGGATTTTTGCTATGCGTTCTATAATTGCGCGGGTATCGTTTGAATCGCTGCGTTCACAGCGGTTCCATGAATTTTCAAATAATTGTTTACGCGTACCCCTGTTTTGAAGAGACTGGAGATCCGGCTGCTGGGTTGTATTCTGTAACGGAATAACCCACTTGCCTTTTAAACCGCGTGAAGCTGCTGCCTGGGAAGCTGCAGCGATTCCGGCTGGAGAAAGCCCGGTTAACTTCGATGTATCGCTAACAATTAAAGCGCCGGCTTTTGTGCCAGCCAAAAGTCTGTTTGTAAATTTAGCAACCAGCGTAGCTTCTTCTTCATTCAGTTTTTTCAGTTTGGTTTTGTCGTCCGCAGATAAGTTTGCACCTGCATGTACAAATTTTTCATAATAATATGAAATAAGCTTCATCGATTCCGGGTCGAGTTTCAGTTTGTCCCGATTATCATAAATTGATTTAACTCTTTTAAATAATTCTGTATTAAGAAAAATCGCATCATGGTGCGCAGCAAGCCTTGGTGCTTCTTCTTCCTGCACCTTTTGCAGCACCGAATCGGTGTTTGCATTCGTTACTGCATTAAATACCAACGTAACTCTGTTAAGTAATCTGCCGCTTTTTTCCAGCGCAGCAAGTGTATTTTCAAATGTTGGAGGGGCGGGGTTATTCGCAATTTTTTTTATCTCTGCAAGCTGCTGCGTCATCCCTTCTTCAATTGCGGGTTTATAATCGCTGTCCCTTATCTTATCAAAAGGCGGAGCCTGGAAAGGCAACGTGCTTTTCTTGTAAAAAGGATTTGTATGATTTGACATCATATTATTTTGTTTGTTATTATTTGAGCAATTAATTGAAACAATACTCAATGAAAGGATAGTAGCAAACAGTGTCGCATTTAAAATCCGGATCATCTCTGAAATTCCTTTTATTGATTGAACTAAATATTTAAAATGTGAAAATACCCGATGGCTAAAGAACTGGGTAATTAAACCCGGTTTCGGTGGGAAATAAACTTTTAATTTCGATTTCCAAATCGTAGTCAATCCCGTATGTCACCAAGTCTTCATCTTATTATGAAATATAAGGATAATTTTGTAATTCCAAGTTGATATATGAGTCTTTTGTATTACAAATTGAATGAATTATTTTTATTTAATTAATGCTTTTTAGTATTGCGAAAAATCCTAATATAAAATAATTTAACAAACAGGGAAGGAAGTTAAAATGAAACTAAGATATTTAGGCAACCTCAGGCTTTTAGAAATAATCGGCGTATTCGGCACTATACTTAATGATCCGTAATTATTCGGCTTTTAAGGTTTATTCGGACACTTTAGCTTTTTATGGATAGAAAATCCCTGGAAGAAAAATAAATTGAAACCAAATTAAAAATTGCTTACTTAGTCAATTCTATTTTTCTATTCTGTAGTTACCTCTTTAGTGATGCATACAAAATAATAGGTGCATCGCACTAAAATATATCTCCTCTCTTAAATCCCCAGATGCTTGCAACATTAACAATTGCAGCAATTAAAAGAAGTACGCCAACGATTGGTAAAATTTCCATAAAGCCGGCACCTTCCCACAAAACTTTCATAAATCCGTCCATCGACCAGTAAACCAAAGTCAGCTTGCTTATCGTTTGAATAAAAGAAGGCAGGAAAAAAGTCGGGAACCATGCGCCTCCGATTGCACTCATTGTTATAATTAAAAACGTGCCGAGCCCTCTTGCCTGCGCCTGCGTTTTGCTGAATGCAGCCAGCACCATTCCGAATGCAGTGCACGCCGCAGATGCGGAGATAATTACAATAAAAAGATTTAAGAAGTTCGAAAAAATATCGATATTGAAAAACAAGAAACCGAAAAGAAACATTGCAAAAAGCTGAAGCACTCCGAGAGAAATATTGTAAAGGTATTTACTCCACAAAATATGCATCCTCGAAACCGGCGATGTTAAAATTCTTAAAGTTACACCGCTTTGCTTTTCTTCAAACAGCGAGGCTCCCGATGCTGTAATGCTGAAGAGCAAAAACATCATTGCGTATCCGCCGATACTGCGCGTAACATTTGGATTATTCACATCTTTCCCAACAAGCTGTTCTTTATCGAATTTAACTATGCTGCTGAAAAACTTCGCAGCTCCTTTTGATGTTGTATCATTTCCCGTTGAATCGCCGACACCGAAAGTAAAATAGCCATCCTTTAAAATTTTCGATGTATCGACTCCAAAATATTTACTGATCAATGTGGCTATAGATTTATTAAAGCTTTTGCTTTTTTGTTTTCCCAAAAAATCTTCGGATCGTCTTGTTAAGCTGCTGTTGAAAAGTTCCGGAATTTGAGTCATCACCGTTTGCTGAAGCAATCCCTGGATAATCTGCATTTCCATCTCATTCCGTGGATTGTAATAAAATTTTAATTTCAAACCGAAAGCCGTATCGCTGTAAGCATCTTCAGGAACTACAAGTGCTGCCGAAGCATTTCCTTTTTTTACAAAATCTTTTATCGAAACCGTATCGAATTTTACTTGCTTGCCTTCGTTGTTTAAATAAGTTTTTATGATGTGAAAAGTTTTTGTAGTATCGAGTGTCGATTCAATTTTATCTGCAATTTTTGAATTGCTGTTGTTAAGAAATGCCAAATCGATGCCGGATGCACTATTGCCCGAACCTCCGAATATATATCCGAACAAGACAATAAGAACTGCGGGAACTAAAAATGTTAGGCTTACCGAAACTTTATCGTTCCAGAATAAAAGATATTCTTTTTTAATCAGGTTCCACACTGTTTTCAATCTCTTAAGCTCCTCCCTGTTAAATTAAGGAATAAAGATTCGAGAGATGGTTTTTTAATATTTATTGAAGAATAGCTTATCCCGCTCTCTTCCATTGCAGTAAAAAATGATGAGAGCTTCAATCCGTCGGTCGGCATTAATTCATAATTATTTTCATGATCAGTCAACAGGCCGAATGATTTGAAAAGCGAAGTATGTCTTTCGGTTTCATAGTTTTTATCGATGGTAATAGTCTGTTTGAATTCAAGGCTGTCGATTAATTGCTGCATAGTTCCCATTGAAATAATATGTCCGAAATCTATTATAGCAACTCTTGAACAAAGTCTTTCAGCCTCTTCCATATAGTGAGTTGTATAGATAATTGTTTTTCCTGCTTCGTTCAATTTTTCGAGATAATCGAAAATTGCATTACGTGATTGCGGGTCGATACCAACTGTCGGCTCATCGCATAAAACGATTTGCGGATCATGTAAAATGGAGGCGGCAAGATTCAATCGCCGTTTCATTCCGCCTGAAAATGTCTGCACCTTGTCTTTTTTCCTATCGAACAGTCCAACCATGTTTAATTTTTCGGCTATTGCATATCGTAAAGAACTCTTTTCTAATCCAAACAGTGAGCCGAAAATTTCCATGTTTTCCTGAGCCGTTATTTCTTCGTATAAAGCCAGCGATTGAGGCACAAGTCCAATTTTCTTTTTTACTTCAAGATTATTGGATGAAATTTTTTTGCCGTCGATTAGAATTTCCCCGGAGTCAGAATCGAGATAGCCTGCAAGCAAATTCATTAAAGTCGATTTGCCTGCACCGTTCGGACCAAGTAAGCCGAAAAATTCTTTTTCTTTTATCTCAAGAGAAACGTCATCGAGAGCAGTAACCGACGGAAACTTTTTTGTGATGTTTTGTATTGAAATCATTTTATTTTAAAATGGTTGATAAGCGACGGCTAATTTAAGCATGCCTTCATTAGAAAACAATAAAATGTTGATAACCGGTAAATTATTTAGATTTTGGGTATGAGGTCATAAAACTTCTTTGAAATGTTATATCTTAAAATGAATATTTAATAAAGAAAAAATTAATAAAATAGATTGAGCAAGAGGAAATGTTATGAAATATATTGCAGAGAGAATTACATTGGACGATAAATTATTAAACGGAAAACCTGCAATTAGAGGTAAAAGGATTGCAGTTGCTACTGTTCTGGAGTTCTTAAGTGCAGGAGATTCAAAGGAAGATATTTTAAAGGCGTATCCTTTTTTGGAAGTTGAGGATATTAATGCTTGTTTAAAATTTGCTGCTCAAATTATGAACAGGGACTATACATTTAAGGGTGCTGCATAAATGCATCAATACTTAATTGATGTTAATCTCCCATATTATTTTTCTTTGTGGAAGGGTAAAGAGTATATTCATCTTAAAGATATCAATCAGGAGTGGCCTGATGAAAAGGTATGGAACTATGCACTAAAAAATAATTTAACTATTGTGACTAAAGATAGTGATTTCTCTAAACGAATTATTTTGAAAGAACCTCCCCCAAAAGTCATTCATATAAAATTAGGAAATATGAGACAAAAAGAGATGTAAAGCGTTTTGTCAAAAATTTGGCAAGATATTCTTGATATGAATAAAAAATATAAGCTCGTTAATGTTTATGAAAACGGAATTGAAGGAGTGAATTAATATTAATAACTCTCCCGAAACCGAATCAAGATAGCCTGCAAGCAAATTAATTAAAGTCGATTTGCCTGCACCGTTTGGCCCGAGCAATCCGAAAAATTCTCTTTCTTTAATTTCGAGGGTGACATTATCGAGTGCGGTTACGCTGGGAAACTTTTTGGTAATATTCTTTATTGAAATCATTTTATGTTAAAATAATTGATAAGCGAAACTTAAATTAAAAAAGCATTTATTATAAAACAATAAAAAGTTTATGAGTGGTTGATAACTTATTTTACACAATAAAGACAATATTTTTAACAATCGATTTCTAATGAATTTGCAAAAAGAGTATCTTACTCTACTTTTTTTCTAAAACAATCAAAGTTATTACAGGTGTTGAATTATACCTCACCGGCGCAAGCGACATTCCCAATCCTCGTGTTACAATCAATAGTGTATTACCGAAATGAAAATCGCCTCTTACGTAAGGAGTTTCGATTAATGTCGGAGTTAAATTTATAAAAGGGAAAAGAAAAGTAACCTGACCCCCGTGTGTATGTCCGGCAAGAATCAAATCATATTTTTTCTTCACTCCTTCGGCGACGACAAACTTTCTCGGCTGATGAACTAAAAGTATTTTAAGATCGACACTGTCAAGATCGCTTGTTAAATTATCAAGTGTATTTAGAGGAACCTGGCTGACATAAGTATTCGTTATAAAAGTTACGCCTATCTTTGTGTTTCCAACATAAATTTTCTTTTCGGTATCATCCAGCATTTCAACGTTTTTCTTTTGCAGAGCATCTTCAACTTCGGTAAGGCTTCTTTTATAATCATGCCTATAAGCCCAATTATCATGATCGCCGACGCAGCTGTAAATTCCGTATTTTGATTTTATCATGCCGATATAATCTGCTGCTTCATTGATGTAATCGGGAGTTGAAGTAATAACATCGCCGCCCATCAAAACCAAATCGGGATGTGTTGAATTAACTTTTGATATGTAATTTCCGAGTCGTTTTTTATCCGTGTACCTGTCTGCCTGCAAATCGGAAATCAGCGCAATTTTAAAATTGTTTAATGCATCAGGTAAATCTTTCTTTTTGAATTCCACTATCCTTATTGAGATTCGATTATAGTCATAAATTATTCTTGCAGGGACATAAATGATAAAAATGAAAGTTAATACGAGAATTACTTTTGCTTCAATAGAACGAATTTTTTCTTTACGATTTTTCCATAAAAGGAAGCTTATAAGCTTTATTAAATCGACTATCAGAAAAAACAAATCGCATTGGACAAAAAGCAGAATTAAAAACCAAAAGGGATATATAATAAAATAATCGAAGAACCAGTTTTGCGGAACATAAGCGGCTGAATTTATTATATCCGCATACAACCAATTTATTGTTAAGAAGGCAGGATAAATATTTACGATAATCAACAGGATAATCTTTCCTGTTTTTATTGTCTTTTCGAAAATTTCGGGAAAGATTCTTTTTACTGCTTTTTTAACTTTTTTGATGAAGTAAGTTTCTACCAGCACAAGTAATATTATGCCGATAACTATCAAAGCGAGATATCTCATAAGTGAATTTTATTTTGAATAAATGTTAGCAAAGATAAGATTTTTTTTGAAGTTTATAGGCCTAATTCATTTAGCAGCTTTTTCATATTCTCATAATGCGTGCCCTTCCAATAAATTTTATCGCACTCCGGGCAGTAGCTGAACTCGGTTTGCCTCTCTTTAACTTTAGGCGGAATTCTATCAAATACTTTTTCTTTTTCTATTTTCCGTAGAAGTGAATTGCAAACCAGACAACGTGAAAATATGTTGATATTATTTTTTAGCTGGAATCTGTTTATAATTTCTTCAAGCTGATTTTTTAAATCTTCGTTTCTAATCCAGTATGCATGAGTTACATCGTTTCGTTTTAATAAATCTCTGTCTTTAGTTAATATTGTTCTTTTTTCATCCAATGATTTTTTAACAATTTCATTGTCGGTAAAATCATTTTTGTATAAAACATCAAAGCCCAGCATTCTCATAAATTTTGCAAGTCTGCCCAAATGAACATCCAAAATAAATTTCGGCTTCCGTAACGGTTTAGGTCGTAAATGTTGAACTTCGGAAATATCAAATGATTCGAAGACAGGGTAAACGCTTATTTCATCTCCATCATTAACAATATAAGAAAAACCAACGGGCTTTCCGTTAACAAGTATTAAATCAATTTCTACATGAGGTACTCCCAAAGATTCAATAATGTCTTTAACCGAAGCTCTATCAATATAGTCGTGAGAGAATTTAATTTTTCTTTTTTCAGGGGGAAGAAAATCGTTTAGTTCTTCGTAGAACCTGAAATAGGCTGTATGCATTTTCTTATTCTCTTGCAAACACAATATAATTAGTTAAAGCAGGAGTACCGTCGAGTTCTCTAACAATATACGCAATTTGTCCCCTATGATATGACGAATGATTTATAAGATGCATTAAAATTTCTTTCAAGCTGTTCTCGTAATTTGTTCCTTTCGAATTAACATAGGAGATTCTTTCTTCGGCTCCAGCCTTTTCCTTGCCATTTAAATAACCGGACCAATCGTTTTTATTTTTCTCTATTAGCTTAGAACATTCTTCAATAGATAAAATTTCCCAGAATTTTTGTTCTTTCGGCACGGTTCTTTTTACTCTTTGAAGCCATGTTTCTTCGGCAAGTAAAATATGCGAAAGAATTTTTTGAGGTTTTTCATTTTTACCGGGAAGTTCTTTTATCGATTTTAACGCTTTTTTATTTGCCCAATAATTGTAATTCAACAGAATCTCAATATTATCAAACATAATTTTACCTTCTGATATTTTTAATTTTTACCTTTCATTGAATTTACCGTCATCTTTATTCCTTCTTCATATGAAGTCGGTTTAAAGTTAAATGCTTTTTCAAATTTGGTACTGTCGAATAAATAATCATATTCGTTTTGATAAAGCATTTCGATGCTTTCCCTGATAGGCTCAACAAAAATTCCGGTTAAGCTCAGCATCCACTTTTTCATTACACGATATTTTGGTTCAATACCAAATTCCTTTGCGATCAGTTCTATAATTTTTTTCCCGGTTAAAACATCTTTATCGGTCGGGATATGCCAAATTTGATTATATGCATTTTCGGAATTGCCCAAAATAGCAGCAGCTTTTCCAGCATCCGGAGTAAAGGTGAAGGAATGTTTCGGCTTATCATCTATCAGCCACATCGCATTTTTGCCTTTATTGAAATAATCAAACACCATTGCATTGATAAAACTTAGCGCATTCGGCCCGTAAAAATCCGCAGCTCTCACGATAATTGCTTTTAAATTTCCCTTCTTAATTTCCTCGGTAATCATGTTTGAAATTTTAACTCTCACTTCCCCTTTTTTGCTTGAAGGATTCATCGGCGTTTCTTCAGTCATCCATCCGTTTACTTTTCCATAAACGTAAACGTTATCGAAAAAAACAAGCTTTGAATTATTTTTCTTACAAGCTTCGATTACATTTTTCATTATAACCGGCCATTGTGCCTGCCAAATTTTTAAGTTGTACCTTAAACCTGCAGTTAAATAAACCACATCGGAGTTTTTTGTCGCTTCTTGAATTTGTCCGGTGTTATTTAAATCGGCTGGAAACAATTCATCGTTAGGATTTACCTTTTTAGGATTCCTGCTTACCAAACGAATTTTATCGGTGTATTGCGGAAGTGTTTTGGCAATTCCTAAACCAACAACTCCGGTTGAGCCCAAAATTGTTTGCATTTGTAACTCCTTATTTTGATATAATTTTTTTAATTGAAGAAAAGATGACAAAAAGTATAAAATCCTTTTTAAAAAAGAAAAGGGCGAGTAATTAAACTTGCCCTCTCTAACATTTCAACAATATTTTTATTCGGTAGTTAA
>CAZKUR010000102.1:0-13133 GCA_964556005.1 uncultured Ignavibacteriaceae bacterium
ACCGTGTCTCAGTTCCAGTGTGGCTGATCATCCTCTCAGACCAGCTACCGATCATTGCCTTGGTAGGCTGTTACTCTACCAACTAGCTAATCGGACGCAAGCCCATCCTTAGGCGCCACGCAGGGCTTTAACAACATCACCATGCGATGCCGCTGCATTATTCGGTATTAGCCCCGATTTCTCGGGGTTATTCCAAACCTAAGGGTAGGTTACTTACGTGTTACTCACCCGTGCGCCAGTTTAATCATTTCCCGAAGGAAACTTTCTCCTTAGACTTGCATGTGTTAAGCACGCCGCCAGCGTTCGTCCTGAGCCAGGATCAAACTCTCCGTTGTAGAGTTTATATAAGCTTTTGTAATCTGGCGTTTTTCTTAACGCGCAGGTTGAAACCATTTAAATCGACAGTTTAAATGCACTCACTTTTTCAAAGAACTTTTTTTTACAATCCCTAAAAATAAAGGGTTTTAAAAATAACCTCTTGTCTTTTTAATGTCAAGGGATTTTCAATAATATCAAAATTAACAAGCTAAATTTATTTGCTTTTCAAATTGTCATTTAGTTTAAAAACCAAATATAAAATAGCCTATCTAAAATATACTATATTTTATGAATGTCAAGTTTTTAAAGTTTTAATTTAGCTTTATTTTTTGTTTTATTCGATATTTCAACAAAATTTCCGATAGTATTTTGTTAAAATTATTACTCTAATCATTTTTCAAATTAAATTTTATTTTTTTTGTTGAAAATTTCAATGAAAGAGTAAATATGATTAAGTACACATTAACAAAAAATTTTCATCAACAGTGAACGACTTGAATTGCACAAGTGCTATTTCTTGAATTGGAGTATTAATAAAATTAATGTCGCAGCACTTCCTACAATGCTTAAAAAAGTTTGTGTCATACCAAGATAGTAGTTAAATGAATGTGAAATACTTCGAGGTACGAAAATATAATCTCCTACTTCAACTTTTGCGTTGTCGGAATCAATAGGTATCCATTCTCTGCTTGCTGCTTTTATCAACATTATATCATCTGTAGCATATTCCCCCATCCCGCCTGCTTTATTTATATAGTAGTTGTAATCCTTGCCTGGAGAGTATGCATAATCGCCAGGATTTGCTACCTGACCGAATACATGTACTTTTTCATCATTTTTGGGAATTATGATAACATCTCCATCTTGTACAATATATTTTGAAGCTTCGGAATTCGGATTGTTTATGTCTGAAAAATTAACCGGACCTCCCTGCATTACAACTCTCAATTCATTCTCCAGATTTAAATATCCTATGCTTAATTCATCTGCATTAGACATTCTCGCCATTAATTGCTGTTCGAGCCTTACCATCATGTTTCTTGCTTTTGTATCGGTTTCGAAATCAATCTCGGAACTCTTTATTTTAACTCCGTATTCATCTTCAAGAATTGTCGAAAGCACATTCCCAGAATATAATTTGGCGGTTTTTAATGAAGCATCTTTGGTTACGCCGCCTGCTAAATTGATAACGTCTTTAATTGTTGTACTGTTTTTAGTAATCGGAATCACTCCCGGCTTATTTACCTCACCAAGAACCATTACTTTAAATTCAATTTTCTGATCTGCATAAGCAACGGCTTCAATCTGGTCTCCCCTTTGAAGAGGTTCGGTAGTATCGCTTACCGCATAATTTAGAATGGACTGTTTAGTCCCATCATAGCTTAACCTGTAAATCCTGATTGTGTCAACATTTTCATATGCTTTATTTATACCTTGTGCCAGTTCCAGTGCGTCTGATATTTTATCACCTTCAACAAAATGAAATTTTCCCGGACTATTTACGGCCCCGTTAACCGTAAAGAAGTTTTTATCGAGGTCTGCAGGTTTAAAAATCAGAACGTCGTCGTTCTTTAACAAAGGATTTTGGCTTTGATCTCCCGTAAGTCTGAACTTTTCAAGATCAATTACAGTTTGAGTGCCGTCTAAATGCTTTAGTGTTATATCCCTTAACGTAAAATTTTCTAATTTCTCTTGTATTGCTTTTAAATCGGTTATATTAGTCGTGGAGCCTTCCATTTTTTGACGAAACTCATTATAAACGGAAGTAACAAATTGATCTGCTCTTTCGGTCGGGGAAGCAGGGAAAGACCCTGTAATTGGAAAACTGCCGCCAATGGTTATGCTTATTGATCCCAGGTTTAATTGTAATGCTTGACTAGTTGAATTTTGCTGCTCATTTGTATTATTTTGCGCTTCAGCAGCAAAAGATATCAAGATTATTGTAAATATTGTCAAAATCTTCTTCATCAAGTTTAATCCTTATTAAAATTACATTTTGTATTGAATTTTATAGTATTCTTTATATTCGCCGGATATAATTCTCTGCCACCATTTTTCATTACCGGTATACCAATCAATTGTTTTTTTAATCGCTTCTTCAAATTCATAAGAAGGTTTCCATCCCAATTCATTTTGAATTTTTGACGAATCAATTGCATACCTTCGATCGTGACCCTTCCTATCCTGCACAAATTGAATTAACTCTTCGGATTTATTCAAATGTTTCAGGATTAACTTAACAATTTCAATATTCGGCTTTTCGTTTGATGCACCTACATTATAAACCTCTCCGGTTTTTCCTTGTTCAAGGACCAATTCAACGGCTTTGTTATGATCCAAGACATAAATCCAGTCTCTTACGTTTAAGCCGTCGCCATAAACAGGCAACTTTTTATTATTAATTGAATTAATTATCATCAATGGAATTAATTTTTCCGGGAATTGATACGACCCGTAATTATTTGAGCAACGTGTAATAACAACGGGCAAATTGTAAGTATGGTAAAATGACAAACACATCAAATCGGCAGCAGCTTTACTTGAAGAATATGGACTGTTCGGTGAAAGTGGAGTTTCTTCAGTAAATTTACCAGTTTTTCCGAGGCTTCCATAAACTTCATCGGTTGAAATTTGAACAAACTTTTCAATTCCGGATTCCCTGGCAATTTCCAGCAGAACATTCGTGCCGAGTACATTAGTCTTATAAAAAATTCCCGAACCTAAAATGCTTCGGTCCACATGGGATTCCGCAGCGAAATTGATTACATATTTTATATCAAAATTTTCGAAAATGTATCTCACAAGCTCAGCATTACAAATATCGCCTTTAATAAAATGATAATTAGGATTATCCTGCGAGGACTTTAAATTTTCCAGGTTGCCGGCATAAGTTAACTTGTCAAGATTAACGATAAAATAATCGTCTCTTTGTTTCAAAATATAATTGATAAAATTGCTGCCGATGAAACCGGCTCCTCCTGTAATTAAAATGTTTTTCATCAATTATCCTTAAAAAGAAAAGAAACCAAGATACACTCCCGCTTGAACAAAGAAGCTGTTGGCATTAAGATCGGATGGTACATTTGTAAGCTCAATATCGTTATCCACTCTCCAGCTATTTGCAAATGTTATTTGGTATCCGGTTCCGACTCTTAAAGCAACAAATCGATTAAATGGAATATCAACATTTAATGTTGGAGTAAAATTCCAATAAGTATTGGAGATTGTACGGCTTATATTGTTAGTTGACGTATTATTACCGGGTGTTTCATCCCAAACTCCATCCCAGGAAAAATTTCCGGAATTATTATATAATTGAATTTGCATGCTGCCGCCGCCTATTATGGCTCCAACCGAAACTCCAAAATCACGTATGAAAGGGAGGGAATATTCAATACTTAATCCTCCGCCGCCAATTGAATAAACCGCTTCCCGGTTATAGCCGTTAACTACAGCTTTTTCACTAACAGAACCGCCGAATCCCATACCGCCAACTCTTAAAAATTTTATAAACCCGATATAAATAAATCCGCCACCGCCCGAAGTGTACATTCCGCTTTTTGAAAGTTCAGGAACTCCAAAGGATTTTAATTTTTCATTAACAGGGTTAACATTTGGAATATACCAGCCTGCGAGATAACCGCCGCCGCCGCCGAAAGGTGCGTCAAAAAATCTTTTTTCTTGAGGAAAAATTAGTAGCGGAATTGTTAAAAATATTATTATTGTAAAGGTAATTTTATTCATAAAAATGATGAAATAATTTATAAATTTACCAAAGTGAGTTAGAAAAACCAAAAAATATATTAAGCCAAAATCTAACATAAATATTCATATTTATCGCAGTTAGTCACTTTTTATTATCTTTTTAATGTGCTAACTGTTAAAGGAGGAAATTTTGAATCATCTATTAGGTGCACATACTTCAACTGCAGGCGGTGTTTCAAACTCTGTTGATTTAGCTTCGAAGTTAAAATTTACCGCGATGCAAATCTTCACAAGAAATAATAACAGGTGGTATTCGAAGCCTCTTTCAAATGAAGAGATAAAACTTTTTAAAGACAAGCTTAACGCCTCCAATATAAAATTTGTAGTTTCGCATGACTCATATTTGATAAATCTTTGCGCAAAAGATAAATCATTATTGAAAAAATCCAGGGAAGCATTTTTAGATGAATTAAACCGGTGCGAACAATTAGGAATTCCATATTTAAATTTTCATCCCGGTTCGCATGGCGGACAGGGAGAAGAAGATGGATTAAAAATAATTGCGGAATCATTGAACATAATCCATGACAAAACAAAGGGAATAAAATCCGGAAGCATGATTGAGGCAACTGCAGGACAGGGAACAGTTTTAGGTTACCGTTTTGAACAACTACAACAAATAATTGAGCTTGTTGAAGATAAGAATAGACTGAGCGTATGCATCGATACCGCACATATTTTTGCCGCCGGATACAACATAAAAGAACCGAAAGAATATAAAAAAGTGATTAAGGAATTCGATGAAATTATCGGATTGAAAAAATTAAAATGTTTTCACATGAATGACAGCAAAAAAGAACTCGGCAGCAAAGTGGATAGGCATGAACATATAGGTGAAGGATTTATAGGTAAAGAAGGATTTAGAAATATAATGAATGATAAGAGGCTTGAAAAAATTCCTAAAATACTTGAAACTCCAAAAGGAAAAGAGTGTTTGGAAGATTTGAAAAATATTAAAGTATTGAAGAGTTTGATTATCTAAGGACTTAATTGTTTTTTATTGTCTAATTTCCCTGTTGTTGTACTGTTAAATTGCTTTTTTGTTTTTTAGTGGATTGTTAAATCGATACGTCACCATAAATTATTTCAGTTTAAAAGTTAAATAGTTTAGTAAATTCAAAAAGGAATTCCATTATCATTAGAGTCATCTGAATCAGTTTCATCTGAATCCTGATCAAATGAAATATCATCAAATTTCTGTTCCGGCTCCTTCCGATTCTCCTCAAACTCTTTGAATTTTTTATCCTCTTCCTCCTGGCAAATTTTCAGAATCTTTAACGAAACCGGGCTTGCGGAAACAAATCTTTTTATAGACTCAATTAGAAACATTTCGCCCGCCTCATCATCCTCCGGCCATGATGACTTGCATCCGGAATCACACCACGGCCGCTGAAAACATTCCGGGCAATAACCTGAACAGCCGTCAAGATTCCATGCGCCTTCGACAAGCATTTCATAATCTTCACCAATTTCTTCTAAAAGATATTCATAAACAAGCCGCGGCGGTATTCCATCATTAAATGCGATTGAGAATTGCGTATCTTCAATAAATGCTTCCAATTTTTGGAGTTCGGATTCAACCTCTTCATCGTTGAGATCATCTGGCTTTTTTAAGCTGAAACCTTTGGGCAATAATTTTTTAATGTTTGTGCGGATTGGTATACCGTTCATCCATTTTTCAAAAATAAACCAATCATTATCCGGCGAGATGCAAAAATCTATTGGCGGAAATTCATAACCTTCTGCCTCCATGATTTTGCGGCTGCCATATTCGGAATATTTTTCTACCCATTCCAACAGGTTTTTTAACTTACGATTCTCAAGTTCCAGATCATCCGGTGTAGGAGTAAATACCTGAGAAAGGTCGAGATCCCTAATTTCAAATTCTTTCTTAATCGATTTGTTTTCCAAAAGAATATCAATGTTGTTAGACATTTTTTCCTCCAATTTATAAGCCGCTCCGAAAAGATCGAAAACCTAAAAAGAAAGATTTAGGAGAAGGCTCATTTTTAAATCACGATTTTCAAAAAAGCTTCTATTCTATTTTTGGCGGATGTGTGGGCAGCAACCTATTGCCGGTTCAGTCGCTTTCAAAACAATAATTCCCGAATCATTTTTCAATTTAGCTAAGTATTCGCCAAGCGGCAAATCCGAAATCTGAACTTTGGTTCCCGGAATCGGTGCATGAAGCAGATGAATTTTCATATCATTCATTCTGACTGCAATTCCTACATGCCCGATGTCTAATCCTTTTATTTTTGTTGTAATTGCAATTAAGTCGCCGCTTTTTATTTTATTGTCAATGCTGTCGACTTTCTCTTTGGGAATGTAATAATAAGTTCTCTTATTTATTTTCTCTTCCTGTTTCCTAATAACAGAAATGAATTCAGGATTTTCTTTTAATTTTAAATAGGAATCGGGATGAGTGGACATGAAATTCAAATCAAAATTAATTGGAATTCCGCCAAGTTCTTTAGTAATATCTTTTACGATTTCTTTTTTCTGATTGTCGTAAACCCAATCTGAAAAGTAATGAAGGCGTGAAGGATAGTGATCTATTTTACCTTTCCGGTAACGAATTTTTGTTAGCTCTTTTTCATAATCTTCGAAAGAAGTTTGATGTTCTTTGATGCATCGTGCAAAAGTTAAAACGTTTTCAAGAAAGGTAGTACAATCCAGTCCTGTTAAATGAATGACTAATTGTTCATTGCCTTCTTTTTCGATCGCATGCGCTTCATAATCAGTTCCCATAAAACTTTTTCCAATATCAACGATTACATCATTAATGGGTTTTGAAGATATGTCTTCGTTAACAGCTAATTGGAATATTGATTTACAAACATCGACATCTTTTTGAGTAAACACCTGAGAATCCGCACTGCTTAAAAAAATAATAAGCAGGAAAGAAAAGAAAAGAAAATTTTTCATATTATATCTTCGCCGGGTTGAATTGGTGTAGAAGTATATTCTTCAATTTGCCTTACATGAGCAAGATTTTCGAAGCGCGCATATTCTTTTATGAACGCAAGCTTAATATCCCCGGTAGGACCGTTTCTTTGTTTACCGATAATTACTTCAGCTACTCCTTCAGTAGAACTTTGATCATCGGCAAAAGATTTAATTCCGTAAAACTCTGGACGGTTAAGAAATATTACTACATCAGCGTCCTGCTCGATGGACCCTGATTCTCGCAAATCGGAGAGCATTGGCCTTTTTTCCTGCCGTGTTTCTACTGCCCTGTTTAGCTGGGCAAGCGCAACTACAGGAATATTCAACTCTTTTGCTAACGCTTTAAGCGATCGTGAGATATGAGAAATTTCTCTTTCACGGCTTTCTGAACTTGCAGGCCCCTGCATCAACTGCAAATAGTCAATAAAAATAATTCCAATGTCATGCTCAACTTTTAATCTTCTTGCTTTTGCACGAATTTCTAAAATTGATTGCGCCGGAGTATCATCGACAAAAATCGGCGACTCAATTAATTTGTGCGCATTCTTGCTTAACTTCATTCCTTCTTCAGGAGGAAGCTTGCCGGTTCTAACACTATGAGCATTAAGCCTTCCTTCGGCGCATATCATCCTTATTATTAATTGCATTGTAGACATTTCAAGACTAAAGATTCCAACCGGGACTTTATGATCAATAGCTGCATTCCTCGCAAGTGTTAGGGCAAGGGCCGTTTTTCCCATGGATGGCCTGGCAGCTATAATTACCAAATCTGATTTCTGAAACCCTCCTAAGTATTCGTCTAATTCATAAAAGCCAGTCGGGACGGAAAATCTCTGGTTAGATTTCGAATGAATTGCTTCGATATATTCGAGAGCATCCCTAACTGCCCTATCCATACTTACGAATGATTTTTTTAGATGCTTCTCGGTAATTTCAAAAATACTTCTTTCGGCGGAATCTAAAATCTCAAATGCGTCATCGGTACCTGAATAAGCGGATTTTGCAATTTGATGTGAGCTTGTTATAAGTCCGCGTAATATTTCTTTCTCAAGAATAATTTTTGCATGAAATTCAATATTTGCAGCCGAGGAAATATTCTGCGAAAGCTTGCTTAAATAAACCGCTCCTCCGACTTCTTCGATTTGTCCGCGTTTTTTTAATTCTTCGTAAAGCGTTACAGTATCAATTGGTTCCCCTGCCTCGAATAAAGATATCATTGAATCGAATATCAGTTTGTGTTCTTTAAGATAAAAGCTGTCGGAAGTTAAAAGCTCGATAGCTCTCGGCACAGCTTCTTTTTCAATCATCATCGCGCCGAGCACTGATGCTTCAATTTCCGGCGCCGATGGCGGTTTTACATCGGCGGGAATTAATTTATCTATTCCGTTATTATTTTTTGTTTTGGCCATGCTTAATGTTTATGAGATACAGATTTAAAATAAAAAAAATAATGATAAAAGAATCGTCAATTATGAAGTTTAAGTTTTTTAATAACGAATATCTGCCCCAAGATTAACTTCCTTAAATGTCGTTAAAGAAATAAACTGCTTTTAATGAAATCAATGGAACGCGGACGACGAGGATTACACGGATTTTCACTAATTTACTCAAATTCTGATAGATTTAATTCATTTATAATGTCATCCTTTCGGTATTTGTATTCCCCCTCCTTCCTGATTCCTTTATAATAATTTCATGCTCGCAGAGTCCGGCGACCTTCAACATTTTATTCATCTTAATTTTCATTTAGTTTTCATTATATAACTCTCTTGTTTTTAGCCGAAAGCCCGAAGGGTTGACATTATTATAACCCATGCTTTCTAATAAGCAAATTAAAACCCTGAGGGGGTGAAATTATATTTATTTCAGCTCATCATATAATTTTCTAAACTTCTGAACATCCTCCCAGCAGCCTTTTTTCCAGTTGGGATTTCTCAGGAGTGCAGCGGGATGATAGGTAACCATTGCTTTCATTTTTCCAAATTCAAAAATTTTCCCGCGCATATTAGTAAGTGAATCTCTCTTTTTCAAAAGTCCCTGCGCGGCAGTTAAGCCTAAACATAAAATTAATTTAGGTTTTATCAATTCAATTTGTTTCATTAAATAAGGCAGACATGCATCCATTTCTTCGGCTGTTGGCGCTCTATTTCCCGGAGGACGGCTTTTTACGATATTAGCAATGTAAACTTCATCGCGTGTAAAATTAATTGCTTTTAAGATTTCGGTGAGTAATTGTCCGGCTCTTCCGACGAATGGTAATCCCTGTTTATCCTCTTCTGCACCAGGACCTTCACCGATTACAATAACATCTGCATTAGGATTGCCCGAACCAAAAACATATTTATTTCTTCCCTCATGCAATAGGCATTTTGTACAGTCTTTTGTCAGATTGTAAAGTTCAGTTAAGTTATCAGCTTTTTGCCAAGGTTCCTTGTCTTCAAAAAGTGAAGACGATTCTTCATGTTCATATTTTATTTTTTCAACCGGTTCGGATATAATGTTTGCCGGTTTTTCTTCTTTCGTTTTTTGTGTTTTGGTAGTTGTTTTTTTTGTTTGTTTTTTGACTGTAATAATTCCCTCCTCGAAAAGATAATCTCCGAAAATTTCTCTCTGGTCTAATAGTGCTTGATAAATTTTATTTTTGTAATTAGTAGACATGTAAAAATGAAAATGTTACTTTGTTTTTTGCTAACTAATGAATAACAAATAGTCATTGCGAACGAGTTCTCGAGTGAAGCAATCTCGCTATTCATTTTTTCACAAAAAGAGATTACTTCACCCGACTACTGATGCTTTACAACATGAAGTCGGGTTCGTAATGACAACATTACTTTGGAGACCACACTCAGTGCACCTTTGCATAACGAAATAATACTAATTTAACTAATTATTTTTGATTTTTAGAACTTCAGAGAGAATTTTATTTGCAGCCTGAAATTTTGATTGAAGCGGAAACTTAATATGTTTTTGATTTTTATGAATTACCGAAATTTTATTAGTGTCGAATTCAAAACCGCTTTCTTTATCTTTAAGAGAATTTAAGACAATCATATCGAGCTTTTTGGATTTCAATTTTTTCAGTGCATTAGCTTGTTCGTTATCGGTTTCCAACGCAAACCCGACAACTATTTTGCCTGTACTTTTTAAAGTGCCCAAAATATCATCGGTCAATTCCAATTTAATCTCACCAAACTTTTTATCTTTTTTGATTTTCTCTTTAGCAATTTTTTTAGGCTTATAATCGGCTACGGCAGCAGACATGATTAATATATCTGAATTTTTAATTTCATTGTCCACTGCGGTTTTCATTTCCAAAGCAGACCTAATATTTATAGTTTTAATTTCAGGGTAGGCAGTTTCGCTTGTCTGTCCCGTAACCAGAGTAACATTTGCACCTCTGAGAAAAGCAGCTTTGGCAATTGCAAATCCCATTTTGCCGGATGATCTATTCCCGATAAATCTTACTGGATCGATATTTTCGTAAGTTGGCCCGGCAGTAACCAAAATATTTTTGCCGGTCAGATCATTTTTATAACCTGATAAAACTACTTCGACAGCATCTATTATTTTCTGAATATCTGCCAACCGCCCGGCGCCCTGCAGTCCGCTTGCAAGTTCTCCTTCTTCGGCATTCACAATATAAAACCCGAATTTCCTCAGTTTGTTAATATTTTCTTTGGTGATTTTGTTTTCATACATATCAACGTCCGCTGCCGGAGCAATTACAATCGGAGACCGCGCAGCGCTTACCAAAGTTGTAAGTGCATTGTCAGCAAAGCCGTTTGCAATTTTCGCAACTGTATTAATAGTTGCAGGAGCTATTAAAATTAAATCTGCCCAAGCGGCAAGATCGATATGCCAGGTCGAATAGTCGGTTCCGTTCTTCTGACTTTCGGGAAAGATATTAACTATAACTTTATTTTTCGAAAGAGTTGAAAGTGTGAGAGGCGCTATAAATTCAACGGCGGAGGGAGTCATTACTACTTTGACTTCCACTCCGCGTTTGATTAATTCCCTGGTAAGGTAACAGGATTTATATGCAGCTATACAACCTGTTACACCTAAAATTATTTTTTTATTCTTAAAAATGTCATCCTGCATTATAAAAAAAATTTAGATATTAATTGCAGAATAATTATAAACCTTGCTTATACTCGTAAGGTACTTCACCTTTAAGCAGTTCATTCAATGATTTTTTATGCGGTTTTTCACGGGTATCCATTTCGAGCGCTATCTTTAACTGGGCCGGGTTTTCAATATCTTCGCTGTCGTCTGTTTCTGCAGCCTGAGGAACCGTGGCTAGCATCGCATTAAATTCAATTTTATATTCGTCGTTTATTTGCCTTGCTCTTTTTGCGGCAACTATAATTGCTTCATAAATATTTGCAGCACGTTCGTCTATTACTCTTAAATCGATCGGTACGATAGCCATTAAGTATTCTCCTTGTTAATTAATTTTAAAATCAAATTTTTGATATCGAAAATTGCTTTTTCTAAAACATCGTTGGTGACAAGATAATCAAAATTGTCCTTAAGCTTCAATTCCATTTTAGCTCTCTCAAATCTTCTCTGCAGCTCGATTTCATTTTCAGTCTTCCGGTTTTTTAACCTGCTAACCAGTTCCTCAAAACTTGGAGGAACTATGTAAATTAAATGTGCTGCAGGATAAATATTTTTAATTGAAAGAGCACCTTTGACATCGACTTCAAGAAGAACGGACTTGCCTTTATTAATATTTTCATCGACAAAGCTTTTGAAAGAACCGTAATAATACCCGTAAAACTGTTCCCATTCGACGAATTCGTTGTTTTTTATTTTTTTTAAGAATTCCTCCTCGCTGATGAAGAAATAATCGGCTCCATCAACTTCATAATCTCTTTTTTTTCTTGTGGTTGCCGATACTGAAAAAACCAGCCCAGGTATATCTTTTAAAATGCTCTTTACAATTGTGGTTTTACCTGCACCGCTTGGCGCGGAAACAGCGATTACCGCTCCTTTTTGTTCTTTCAAAACTACTCGATATTTTGAATTTGTTCTCGGATTTTTTCAACTTCCTCTTTAATTAAAACAGAATTATGCGTAATGGAAATTGAAAAAGATTTGGAAGAAATTGTATTTGCTTCTCTATTCATTTCCTGGCTGAGAAAATTCAGTTTCCTCCCCGGTTCCTTGCTTTCATCAATACTTTCGCGGAAAAATTTAATATGGCTTTTCAGTCTAACACACTCTTCCGTAATGTCGGCCCTTTCGGCAATAAAAGCAAGTTCGGTTTCAAGCCTGTCGTTATAGTCGGTAATGTTTTCAACAAGGCTTTTCATCCGTTCTTTTATTTTATCGTAATATTCTGTTAAACTTGTAGAAGCATCCTCTTCAATCAAAAATATTTTTTCTTCAATTATTTTCAATCTTTTTAAAAGATCTTTTTTAAGCTCACCCCCCTCATTTTTCTTCATAATTAGAAGCTGATCCAAAGCAGAGTTTAAGGAAGATTTTATTAATTCGAAATCATCTTCGCTCACTTCTTCGCTGCTTTGAGCAAACATTTCGGGTTTTTGAAGCAGATGTTCCAGCTTGACCTTTTCGGTTAATTTGGCCGACCTTCGAACTTCTTTAATAAACGATATATAATCTTTTAATTTATCTTTATCGAGAACCGGGATATTGTCTGCTTTACCTTCCCTGCTTAATTGAATAAACACGCTAAGCTTGCCGCGGTTTATTTTTTTCTTAATTTCTTCGCGAAGCTCATATTCTTTATTCATCAAACCTGCGGGCAATTTCATGAATATATCAAGGTAACGGCTGTTAACGCTTTTAACTTCAGCCTCCGCAGATGTATTATTTTTTTTGGCTACACCTTTGCCGTAGCCTGTCATACTATAAATCATAACAAAAAAAATTAAAAAAGAACGTTTAAAATAAGGATTTTTATGATAGACAGCAAAAATTTTTAAATCGTTAAATGGGAAACCTAAAGATGGCTTCTTTATTCCAAAAACTTAAAATTTTACTTTCAATTTTATTCTTCTTAAAAATAAATTTTCAATTAGAGGAAAGAAATCATCTTTTATACTTATCATTTTAGAATTAAAATAATCTTA
>CAZKUR010000103.1:0-13018 GCA_964556005.1 uncultured Ignavibacteriaceae bacterium
GTAGCATTATGATCGAATGATGCATTGTCCCAGCCGTTTGTGGAATGACATTGCTTACAATCGGTTGAAATCCCAACCGCCAAATGATTGGGATTTGTCGTTCCCTGGTAATCGGATTGATGACATGAATAACAATCTGTTGGTGTATTGGTATAACCGTTTTTATGACAGCTTTGGCAATCTACATTTGCATGTTTCCCGGTCAAAGGAAATCCAGTTTGGCTGTGGTCAAAATTTGCGGGAGACCATCCCATTATCGTATGGCATGACTTACAATCCGTTGAAAAATTGCCGGCTAAATGATTTGGGTTTTTAGCATTATCATAATCTGTTTTATGGCATGAATAACAATCGCTTGATAAACCGGAAAAATTTCCTCCTTGTTTATGACAATCAAAACAGTTTGCTATTTTATGCCCGCCGACAAGAGGAAAGAAATCGTGGTTGAATGTAGTTGCCGACCAATTCTGTGCATTTACACTATGACACTCTACACAGTTAGTTGAAAATCCCGCCTGAACATGGTTTGGTGCAGTCGTCGAATTAAAATCATTTTTATGACAGTCGAAGCAGGTAGTTCCTTTCGGTTCAAAAGTATTATCGGCATAACCGGCATGACACTGAATGCAATCGGCATTTAAATGTGCACCGACAAGCGGGAACCTGTATTCTTCATGAATTTCATTTATGTTATGTACAACCCATGACTGCGGAGTATGACATCTTTGACAATCATAACCTACCGTACCCTGGTGAATGTCTTTATGACAGGAGAAGCAGTCTGTTTTAGCTTCAGAAAAAACAAGAGAAGTATGGCAAGATTGGCAAGGAACATTTTTATGCTGGCCTTCCAAAGAGAAGCCTGTTTTATCATGATCGAATTTTATATCCTTAGGAATAGTCGTCCAGTTTGAAGGAACGTGGCAGCTTGAACAATCTATATTCAGATTGGGACCATGCGGCGATTGTGCAAATGCTGCAACCGAGCAAATTACAATCAGTATAATTAAGCGTGGCAAGCTGCGCATTTAAAATCCTTAAGTTTATATTGAATAAAAACATTCCCGTTTTCATGTACTTCTTTATGACAGGCGGAACATTTTAATTTTTCATGAGCTCCCTTTAAAGAGAATTTTGTTTTTTCATGATTGAAACCTAGCGCTTTCCAATTATCGTAAGAATGACATCTCTGGCAATTTGAAGTTTTTCCCTGCTTAAATTGTCCGTAATGAACATCCTTATGGCAGGTTTCACAATATGTAGTCAACGTTAAAAATTTATATCCTCTAATTCCTGTATCATTCACTCTATGATGACAATCTCCACACTTAACTTTTTCATGTTTTCCTTTTAATGGAAACGTAGTTTTGTTATGATCAAATGAAATAGTAAACCAGCTTTCAGTTTGGTGACAAGTTGAGCAATTGTTATTCGGCATAAATTTATTTGTTATCTCGGAACCGTGAACATTTTTATGGCAATCAATACATTTCTCTCCGATATTCTTAAAATGCCATTCTTTATTTTCAAAATGACAGTTCCGGCATGGAACAGCAAGGTGGCTTCCTATCAGTTTAAATTTCAATTGATTATGTTTTTCAATAGTAAACAATGATGGCTGAAATCCCTGCACAGCATGGCAGTCTGAACAATCTCTTACAAAATGATTAACCGTAAAATCTCCTTTATGAAAATCCGAGTGGCAGTCGGTACATTTTTGAAATTTTAATTTTACATTCAGTCCTCTTTTATGGCAGTCTTCACATTTGACAAAACGATGTCTGCCGAGTAAAGGATATGCAGTTTTATTATGATCAAACCTTTTTTCATTTATCGCTTTAAAGTTTGTAGTAACATGACACTTTTGGCAGTCCTCGCCGAATCTTCCATTATGAACATCTTTATGGCAGGGACTACAATTATTGAAAAATAATCCTGAAAATTTTTGAAATTCCTTTCCGTTTTTAATTTCTTTTTCATGACATTTTATGCACTCAATTTTTTGATGAGCGCCGGTTAACTTATATTTTGTTGAGTCATGATCGAATTTGGAAGCCGGTTTAAAGCTCTTAGTATCATGACAATTTCCGCAATTTATACTCAATGTTCCTTGATGAACATCTTCATGGCAGCTAAAACAATTCTCACTTAGTCCTAAATAAGTATTGTTGTTTCTCCCGTAAGCTTCAGGACTTATAAATTTCTTAGTGTGGCAGTCTTGGCATTTGATTGACGAATGCTTCCCGCTCAGTTTGAAACCTGCTCTGTTGTGATCAAAGTTTTTTTCATCAAAATTTATAATCCTAAAATTTCTCCCATGATGATCACTGTGGCATGACCAGCAATTTTTTCCTCTTACATCGCTGCTCGAATGATATCCTCTGCCGGCATCCATCAGGGTTTTTATCTCTTTATGGCAATCAAGACATTTAGAATTTTCAACACCCTGTCCAAGTACATGGCATTTAGTACAATTGCTCATGCCTTCAAGTTTTGCATGAGCTTTTACTAGATCTCCCGGAGAAATTTGTGCATATAGAATTCCGTTAAACAATAAGAAAAAGAACAAGCATATAGAATAATTTCTATATCCGGTGGTAAGAATATTTATTAAAACCATGCAGACCGAATATTTTAAAATAAAAAAATTATAGGACCCTTAATTTTGAAGTAAATTATTTATGCCGTGTAAAACGAGCAATTAAATACATATAAATAATTCCGGATATGCTTTTAGAAAGTTTTGTGTAATCCGGGTTCTTCGTATTACTATTTACGTTTAAAATGCTGGAGTATATAAAATCCGTAAAATCAATTATTAATGTCTTAATATGGCTTCACCAAACTTTTTAGTTATAGTTACACCAATTTTTTCAAGAAACTTTGAAGGCAGCTCGCCTCCGGCAAATATGTAAACCAGGTCGTTTTTAATTTCACGCATAGAACTGTTTATGGAAAGTATTACTTTATCATCAAGTATCTGCTTAACATTCGAATTAAAAATTACTTTAACTTTATTACTTTCCATTGCATCGTTTATCCGTTTCAAATTCATCGGTTTTATTCTCGAAAATGAATCGCTTCGATATGAAATGGTAACATAATTTTTTTCTTCGGCAAGCAGAAGAGCGTTCTCAATTGCCGAATCTCCACCTCCCACAACTAAAATATGCATGTCATGAATTAACTCAGGCTCTAAAAGCCTGTAAGCAACTTTCTCTTTTTCCTCACCCGTCACTCCTAATTTTCGCGGCGTTCCTCTTCTACCTATGGCTAATAAAACACTATTTGATGTATAAGTTCCTTTCGAAGTTTTAACTTCAAAGTAGTTATTAATTTTTTGAATCGATTCGACTTTTTCCTGTTCGTTTATAGTGATATTATTTTTCTTTAGAACTTCTTCCCACAAAGAAAGTAAACCTGACTTAGTCGTTTCGGATAATTTTATCTTTCCATAGAGAGGCAAATCCATAGGGGAAGTCATAACCAGTTTTGCCCTGGGAAAATTAAAAACCGTACCGCCAAGATTGTCCTGTTCAAGAGTAAGAAAATTTAAATTATGTTTTGCAGCGGTTAAGGTTGCTGAAATTCCTCCGGGCCCTGCCCCAACAATTATAACATCGTATTTAGCAAAAGGAGATTTTTTCATTTTTTTAATTAAATTCTGCATTGCCTGCATTCCCTGCTCGACTGCATTTTTAATCAATCCCATTCCTCCCAATTCGCCGGCAATAAATAATCCTGGAATGCTTGTTTCAAATTCAGGAGTTAAATGAGGCAGGTCGACTCCTCTTTTTTCCGTTCCGATGAACAATGAAATTGCCTGAACGGGGCATGCATGAAAACATGCACCATGACCTACACAGCGTGAAGCATTTATAGTTAGCGCTTTACCGTTATAAATTCCAAGAACATCTTTTTCGGGGCAAGCCCTGATACAAGCACCGCTTCCAATGCATGTTTCCTGATCAACAACCGGGTGAAGCGATACAGGCTCATGCAGCCCGAACTTTTTAGCTTTTTCAATTTTGTTTACGGTGGTTTTGCTTTTATTAGAATTTCTTTTGATGTATACGAAGAATACAACAAAAGCCAAACCAAGTGTTATAATATACCCGAATGCATTCTCTAATAATGGTTCCATCTCAGCTCAATAATTTTAACATTATATTTTATTTAGTAAAACTCTAGAAAAATAAGTGACAGGTAAAAACTTATGTCTAAAAGTACAGCAGAATAGAAATGGCACAACTAACCTATCAATCAAAAAGTATACTTAAATAATACTTTTAAAATGAAGCTCAGTTTGCGTAAATTACTTTAAGCATCTGAAGAAATATCCGTAATAATAACTTTTAAAAAGAAATTTTTTCTTACAGTATTACTGAACTATACCAACTATTACGAAAAGAAAAAATTATTGTAGCTTATCAAGGGAAGATTTTGCTAGTTGTGAAGTCTTATCATCGGGATGTTCTGAGACTAATTTATTCCAAATTTTACGGGCTGTCTCCCTGTCTCCTCTGCTTGCCGCAATTGCTCCTAAGTTATACTGAGCTTCAAGATTATTCTTGTCCAAGGATAGAACTTTGTTCGTTAAGTCTTCAGCTTTGTTAAAATTACCCTGGTTATAATAAATATAAGACAACGAAAATAAAACGTCTACTCTTTTAGGATCTAATTTTAATATTCTGTTATAATATTTAATTGCTTCCGGCGGATTGTGTGCAGAAAGAAAATCAGCATATTGCTTTAGCCTTACCGTATCTTTAGGATTTTCTTCAATTAATCTCTTAAGCATTTCAACTTCATGCTTGGCACTTTTGGTTACGTTGCCTCCCGATGGGGATTGAGTCAAGGGATTCTGAAGGTTTTTATGGATGCTGTCGTCGGGCATTTGCTGCCCGGCAATGTTACCAGAAGTTACTGGTGAGGTTGTATTAGTTTTCTTCGTAAAAAATATTAAAAAGACAATAACTAATGCAATTAAAGGGCCGTATATGTAAATAGGATTAAATTTCATATATGTACTTTACTAAAAAATCCATTTATAGCCAAAGGCAACAGTTACACCGATATGAATAAACATTATTATAAACATTATGATTGCGAAGGGCAGGTGAAAAATATGCCAATACCTGAAAAATTTCTGCATCGTTCTTAATAAGCCAATCCTCCGGGAAACAATCAGCTTTGATTTTACAATCCCTGTCATTTCCTTAACCCGTACTTTTGAAACACCACTGAATTTCATACTTTTTTTCAGCCTGTGCACAATTACTCTATGCGACCAGAAATCCTGTAAAATAAATGCAAGGCTGTTTGTTAAAGTAATACGTTTATATTTATCGGGAGAAGCAATCTTATCAAGCTCATTAAGAAGCGATTCATTTACAAAATAATCTTTTTTCAGCCTCAATGAAAGACTATTATTCATATCACTAAGTTCATGCATGCTTAATTCCTGGCCCTGGATTGTACGGGGTATTTGTACATAGATAAACCTTCCTACAACACCGCTCAACACTACGGCTACCATACTCCAAAAGCTTACGGCAACTATTCCGCCGAATTTAAAAGCAGTATGATAAAGAATAAAAATCGGGCCGACTGTACATAAAAAAATATGAAATTCCAGCCAGTGCCGCAGATAGCCGAGTGAAAAAAATCTTTTTGCTCTTTTTCTAATCATATAAATTGCAACACCGAGTATCATCATAATACTGCCGAGAATTCCGAATCCATGACCTAAAAAACCGCTTGGCTTTAATAAATTATACTGGGACTGGAAAAACCTGTTTTCAATCGGTGTTGTATAAAACTGGTAACCGTTTATGCCGAGAAGTAAAAATGCTCCGACGCCGACGACAAAGAAGGAAATTATATAAATTTGATGAAGGCGTTTACTCATCTTTACTTTACCGGATATTTATTAATAACAATAATTAGAGTATAATTAATAATTAGTTGCATAAAGAAAAATTAAGGGACTTTTGTAAATGCTTTTTTTTATTTATCAAGAATGGAGATGTTGAAATTCCGCAAGAATTAACTTTGGTCAATAAAAATTGACTTCTTTGAAAAAACAATCTTAAGGAATATCTTGGAATTGAAACTGCTCTATCCATTGGAAAGGCAGATAAAAATTTTTTAATGTTTGAGTTAATAAATCCGGTTAAATGCAGCGAAATAAAATTACTCCTCTAAAATTTCATGCATTGTGGTATATTTAACGGAATTATTTACAGTAAGATCGTTCAATTTGTTTATTAATATATTTATTCTTTCACTCTGATCATCGTCAAATTGTTCAAATGCTTCATTCGAAGAAAATATATATAATTCTTGAAAATGGTTACGTTTGCCTTTGACTTCATAAACTCTGTAGCTTTCAAGTCCTTCGCCAGTGACAAGGTTTTTTAATTCTTTTATTACACTATAGTATTCTTCTCTTTTATCGGGATTTATTTCATATTGTATTGTAAAGATTACTTTTGGCATTTGCGCTCCGCTTAATTAATCAAAATTGTTTATGGTAATTTCACCGCTGAATACAGTCACAGCGGGTCCTGTTAAAGAAACATCGTTATATTTGTCGTTATCTATTTTGAAATCAACAATTAATTTTTCTCCGCCGCGAGTAACTAACTGTACAGGCGGACTAATCTTATGATTTATGCTGCCGATAATTGCAGCAGCCACCGAGCCTGTACCGCAAGCAAGAGTTTCATCTTCAACTCCTCTTTCGTATGTACGTATAAAAATTTTATCATCACGAAATTTTAAAAAATTCACATTTGCACCCTGCGGGTAAAAATTTTTATTATGCCTGATTTCTTTTCCTAACTTATATACAGGGAAATCATTCAAATCAGAAAAATTTATTTCATCACTCATTTTTATATTCATTAGACTATCAATATCTATAACAACATGAGGTGAACCGGTATTTATAAAATCATATTTTATTTTATAAGAAAAAGCTTCAATTTCTTCGTCCAGTTTTAAATCTACCGGCGAATTCAAATTCAAGCGATACTGGCCAACCGGTATTACACTGCCTGAATACTCGGCATCATTTGATAAAAATTCAATATTTAAACCTTTAATTCTCTCAGAATCCATCACATATTTTATTGCACATCTGGCACCGTTGCCGCATAAGCTTCCGGTAGAACCGTCGGAATTAAAATATTGCATCGTAAAATCATATTTATCGGAATCCGAAATAGTAATCAAACCATCGGCACCGATTCCATATTTCCGGTCACACAAATTCTTAATATTTTCAACATTAAGCGATAAACTTTGATTTACTCTATTATCAATTACTATAAAATCGTTTCCCGCACCGGTCATTTTTACAAATTTTACCTTAAGCATGCTAAATTCAATTAAAATCGGAAGCTAAAGATAAGAAATATTTGAGAATCTCAATGTCAATTGTCGAATAATTTTTAGGAAAAAATGAAGAATTGCAAAAAAAATCACATAAAAAAAGTATTTTATTTTGGTTAAAAAATATTTTAGGAATGTTAAATAATTTTTAGGGATTTTAAGGATCTTCAATTATCGAGTTAAATCGGCTCAATCCGGATTGATATGAAAAAATCTTTCCCATATTTAAATAAATGGATAATTAAGACTTCACCTGTTTTCATTGTAAAATATGTACTTTAACTTAAAAATTTCTCAGGTCCATGACTTCGATGGGGAAAAAATAACTGCGTAAATGTGTGTTTGGCCGTTTGCTACATATTTTTTTATTAGGTTATCTAAGAACTATGCATTTTTGAATAAATTTTAAAATCATTATCCTTCACCTACAGAATTGTTTTTTACATAAGAAGTTTTAACCGTTTAAATAAGGTTTATAAATTAAGTAAATTTATAAATTCGATAAATTAACATATCCTATTATCTTTTTTGCATAATCCGTAAAATACATTTTATCACCAAAAATTTTAATCGCTTCACAATCCGAAGTTGGAAGCTTAACGGGATTAAGATAGTTATAAGTTTTTAAATCATAACGGGTTATTTCATGGAAATCATTACTATATGCGATACTATATTTAATCGTTAAGTACTGTAAACTTTCCGAATAGGGAATCGATTCTTCATATTGCAAATTGAAATTGTAAATTAATATCCGGCCATTATTTGCAGCGATATATAATTTGCCATTGTAAGCATCAACTCCATTTATACTAAAAATCCACCTTCATAGAAGGTGGATTTCTGAATTACATTAAAATAAGAGATGACATCTTTTTTCATGCCCAAAACTCTGCGGAAAGATGCCATCTCTACAAGCTCTTTTAATTTCACTAACTCTGTTCGGGAAATTATACTTTAGACTTAAGTTTTAACGCAACAGTATCATTTTCTTAATCATTACATTACTTCCCGACTCAAGCCTGTAATAGTAAACACCACTTGCAAGTTTAGATGCATCAAACTCAATAGTATATTTTCCAGCTGGTTTATTGCCCTTCACAAGTGTAGCAACTTCACTTCCCAATACATCATAAACTTTTAACGAAACAAATCCGGAATTCGCAAGGTGGTATTCTATTTTGGTTGTCGGGTTGAACGGATTAGGATAATTCTGACTTAATGAAAATTTTTGAGGGATATTTATATTCACTTCCACTTCTTTAGAATATTTGAATGTGCCGTCCAAATCAATTTGTTTCAAACGATAATTGAAAGTTCCGGATGAAACATTTTTATCGATAAAAGAATATATTTCTGGTTGTGAAGTTGTTCCAAAGCCTGCAACAAATCCAATCTTACTCCATTTCGGATTACTTAATTCGGATTGCGGATTTAATCTTTGAATTTCAAAACCGCTGTTATTCGTTTCGGTTGCGGTTGCCCAATTCAACAAAACAGAACCGTCACTGTTGGCTTTTGCCGTGAAAGATGTCAGTTCAACTGGAACTGAAGTGTCGGTATAAATCCAAACGCCGCCGTTAGTCGAACCGATAACACACACCATGATTTTATTTTCGTACGTTAATATTTTGTTTGAACTGTAAGTAAGACCAAAATTTATAAAAGAAGCACCACCATCGGTTGATTTAAATACACCTCCGTTTCCGGCTATGTAAATATTTTCAAGCAAATCTAAAGTTGCTCCACGCATAGCTGCAGGCTGATTCGACATTGTAGTCCATGTAAAGCCGCCGTCAGTTGAACAATCGAATGGATACGGTGAAGAAGTGGAAGCAGTATACAAGTATCCGTTTGAAGTCTGCAAAATTTCCCATACATTTATATCATTTGTTGATGAACTGAAAGTAAGACCATCATCGGTAGATACGAAAAATCCGTTTGTACCGGATGAAGAAGAACCGGCATAAATGATATCCGGATTAAACTTATCAACTGCTAAAGTGACAATTGTAAAAGACTGAAGCGCCGTGTTGGTAAATGTAGCTCCAAAGTCTGTGCTTCGCCATATTCCGCCATTGGTAGTACCTACAAAAATGTGCCCGTTCTTTCCGCAGCCAACCATATTTACAGTCTTTCCGCCAAATACCGACGAAGCTACAAGTGTAAAACTTTGACCTCCGTCAGTTGAGATAAGCATTCCGTTTGTTGTATTTGCAACATAGACGTTATTTAAGGAATCGCACGCAATTCCTAAATAATTCGATGCGCCGGTTGAAAAAACATTATTCCACGTTTCACCGCCATCAGTAGACTTGAAAATTCCCCTGTTGCTTCCTGTTGTACCGGCATAAATATTACCCGCATAATCTTTCGCAATTGACCACATCGAGTAGCCGTCGACCTTTCTTACCCAAGTTTGAGATAAAATAAGTTGAGAGGAAAAAAGAAGTATAATAAAAATAGTTGTGTAGTAAATATTTTTCGTCATTACTGGGCCTCCTGAAATTAATTAATAGATAATGACAACAATTGTTAATGTAAAATATATTAATATATTTGTCAAGAATTTATTTCAATTTTAATAATTTATTTTTAATCCGAATAGCCGATTAAAAAATAAACTGAAATAATTAGGAGGTTTGATTTATGAATCTAATATTTCTCAAAACTAAAGATAACGTCTTTCTCTTTTTTCCTTTGGAAAGTTGTCATCTTTAATTATCATTAAAAGATATTAGATATATTCACTTTCCCAATCCATGAAGTATTCTTTTCCTTACCAAATTTTTACTCTCTTATCAGGTGGTCTGTACATTGGCTGACCTGGCTTTATATTGAATGCCTTATAAAAAGCATCAACATCACTGAATGGTCCATTTACCCGGAGAAAGTTCGGCGAATGGACATCGGTTAAAACCTGCTGCGCAAGTGCTTCAGGTCTAGCATGTCCAAGCCATGAATAAGCATAACCAATCCAAAATCTTTGTGCAGGAGTTAAACCGTTTATTTTCTTTCCTTCTTTATATTCTTTAGTTTGTTTGAAAGCATCCCATCCGATAACATCGCCGCCAAGGTCTGCGATATTTTCACCGAGAGTCGCTTTACCATTAATATGCATACTATCAAGCACAACATAATTATTAAATTGTTCTACCAGCAATTTAGTTTTTTCATTAAATCTTTTCTCATCTTCTTTTGTCCACCAGTTGTGCAAATTACCCTTAGCATCAAACAGTCTTCCTTCATCATCAAATCCGTGAGTTAATTCGTGGCTGATGGTCGATGCACCTGCATAAGCGTATGCAACAGCATCGTCGACAAGAGAATCTGGGACACCAGGTACTATAAAAGCTGCAGCCGGAAGAACTATTTCATTGTTTGAAGGATTATAATATGCATTCCAGGTCTGCGGAGTCATATTCCATTCGGATTTATCGACCGGTTTACCCAATTTATTTATATTACGTTCAAACCAAAATATATTTGCCCTGATTGTATTTCTTACGAAAGAACTTCTGTCGATTTTTAGTGCCGAAAAATCTTTCCACTTATCGGGATAACCAACCTTTTTATTAATCGCATATAATTTTATTAAAGCTTTTTGTTTAGTTGAATCATTCATCCAGTCAAGCTTTTTAATTCTGTTTGCAAACGCATTTATGCAATCATCGACTATCTTTTCATATCTTTTCTTTGTTTTGGGAGAATAATATTTTGCGACATAAATTTGCCCCAATAATTCTCCCATGGCTCTTTCAGTAGCATCCTGAATTCTTTTCCATCTTGGTTTCTGTTCTTTAACCCCCGACATAATTTCGCCTCTGAAATGAAATTTTTCATTATCAAATTTGCTGCTCAATTTATCGGCAAAAGTGCTGATAAGATGCCACTTCAAATAAGCTTTCCAATCTCCAATACTAAACTTATTTATGGCAGAATTTAATTGGGTAAAAAATCCCGGCTGCCCGACTATTACCGAATCAATATTTTTTACGCCCATCGATTCAAACAGAATATTCCATTCAAGTGCCGGTGTGATTTTGTTAAGTTCATCAATTGCCATTTTATTATAATTTGCATAAGGATCTCTTAAGTCTTCAAGCTTTCTGCATGAATCGGCAAGAAAGTTTTCAATCGCATAAATTTTATTATTATCAGTTACTGCAGCCTTTTCATCTTCGCCTAAAAGCTCCAGCATTTTTGCAACATGAGTTTTATATTCTTTGCGTATGTTTTGAGTTCGTTCATCATTTCTGAAATAATATTCTCTGTTAGGCAATCCCAGCCCTCCCTGCCAGAGAAATAATGCATTCTCAGAACTGTTCATTAAATCCTGATCCACAAAAAGATTAAACAATACGTGAACACCTTCTTTTTGAAGAAGTGCAGCGGTTTCAAATAAATCTTTTTTATTTTTTATTAAGTTGATTTTATCAATTTCATGTTTTATTGGAGTTAAACCTTGTTTTTCAATTGTTGCAGAGTCCATCCCGGTAAAATAAAAATCGCCTATTTTTTGTTCGTTACTTCCTTCAGGAGAATTAGATTTTGCGGCCTCTTCTAAAATCCCTTTCAGCCTGCTGTAAGTTTCTTCGTCAACAAGATTAGCTAATCCCCAGCTTCGTTCCGAAGGAGGGATTGGATTTTCTTTCATCCATGTTCCTGTAGCATATTTAAAAAAGTCGACTCCGGGAGATACGGTCGTGTCCATTGCTCTTGTAAGAAAATCTCCGGTTTCTTTTTTCTGCGAATAAATAGAAGGAATGTCAAACAGAATAATTAATGATAAGATGCAGGCAAATTTGATTAATTTCATAAATAATAAATTCCGTAGTTATTAATATATTTAGAAATCGAAACTTTAATTTTAAGAAAATCCGGGATGAATAAAAAAAAATTATCAGTCGATAAGATAAAAATTTAGAATTAAATCAACATGTTTCTTTCAATTTAAAAAGATACAATAATTCATTTTACTTTCAACCCTAAGATGGTGAATTTTTTGCTTCCAAGGTTTTTATTTTGATAGCCTTATTATGACACTAATAAAAAAGTGAAAGCATTACTTCCTATCACTTAGATTCTTATTCAGAAAAAGGAGCTAATCCTGAGCAATAAATTTGCGAAGGTAATCTCCGCTGATTGAAGTGAACTCTTATGACAGCGAACGCTATAATTTAACTTATTACCTGTTTCTTAATAATCGTCCGGATTTTTTTCACCACCGGTTCTAATAAAAATGTATTTGCAGCGATCGCAACGCTCGATGCAAACGACAAACCGGTTCATTTCTCCTCAACACTCTGCATAGCATAAATCTCCCCTGATGACGCCATAAGGCGCCGTTTTTTTTAATTGCCCATATAAACATTAATTGATTAATCAGAGATATAATTTTCACTAAATAAATTTGTTGCTTCTGATATTATAAAAGGATGCAAAAATTTTAATGTGATTTGGAATTGGACGAGAGTAATAAAAGGGTTTTGATTTTTACGGTTGAAATTATATTTTATCCATTATGATTTCCCATTCCCATTTAATCCTTCAATTATCTCTTTGAAATTTTCCAATCCTGCCTCAAGATTTTCCACTATTTCATTTGCTAAAATATCCG
>CAZKUR010000104.1:0-8928 GCA_964556005.1 uncultured Ignavibacteriaceae bacterium
GTAAAATATTCATCCTTAAACTATAAAGATGCGTTATCTGCTTCCGGCAACAAAGGTGTGACAAGAAAATATCCTCACACACCCGGAATCGATGCTGCCGGAATTGTTGTTAAATCCAATCATAAAAAATTTAAAAATGGAGATAAAGTTTTAGTTACCGGGTACGATCTCGGAATGAATACTTCCGGCGGATTCGGACAATATATTTCAGTACCTCATGACTGGGTTGTAAAGCTTCCGAAGGGTTTAACACTTAAAGAAAGTATGATTTACGGTTCAGCAGGTTTTACCGCCGCACTCTCTTTGTATGAATTGGAAAAATCAGGATTATCAAAAAAAGAAGAAGTCCTCGTAACAGGTGCAACAGGAGGTGTTGGCTCAATTTCCATTTTACTTTTAGCTGAACAGGGATATAAGGTAACTGCCTCTACAGGTAAAAAGGATGAAGAAAAATTCTTAAAATTCTTAGGAGCAAAAAATATTATTGACAGAAATGAAGTTGACGATCAGAGCGGAAGAGGATTACTTTCACAAAAATGGGGAGGTGTAATCGATACCGTAGGCGGCAACACATTGTCCACTGCTGTCAAATCGACAAAGTACGGGGGACTTGTAGCAGCTTGCGGAAACGTTCAGTCGTCGGAAATGAATACTTCTGTTTTCCCGTTTATACTAAGGTCTGTAAAATTAATCGGAATTAACTCGGAGCGTACTCCATCCGCCTTAAGACAAAAGATCTGGAAAAAGCTGGCGAGCGATTGGAAATCATCGAAGATCAAAAAAATTTATGAAGAGCATTCTTTGGAAGAATTGCCGCCGATTTTTGATAAAATTTTGGAAGGGAAAATTAAAGGCAGAATTCTCGTAAATCTTGAAAAATAAACGACTTCAAAAGTGGAGTAATTTTTTATCTTTTCTAATCCGCTTAAAACCTTTATACTTAATTTAACTTTGATTATTTTAAGCCCGCAATTTCATTGATTTTAAAATTTTACCCGGAGGCTGTATGTCATATCGGGATCAAGAAAAATTCCTGGAAATAATAAAGAAGCATGAACGAAATTTAACTCCAAAAGAGTGCGAGGAATATAAAATGTTCATGAAGATGCACAAAGACGAAGAAGATTTTGATACTGTTTCATTAAGAAGACTGCAGGAACTTTATGAGAAGTATAATGTCCCTGTAGATAAAAGTAAATACGATAAATTTTTTAAAAAATAATTAATCTTTGTTAACTCGTTTTAATTGGGATTAAAATTTTTCCTTAATTGTTTACCTATAAGTTATGCACCTGCATGGTGCATTTTATTTTTCCGGGGATAAAATTTCCGGGCAACGGATAATTTCTACTGCTTGTATAAATAATATCAAGCAGTTGCTGTTCCTAATCAGTATAAGAGGGAAGGGATGAACTTCAACCGTTTAAACAAAATTATTGCCTTAATTGTTTTTTTAATTTCTTTTGTTGTTCTTTATTCAACAGTCCAGCCGTCGGTTTCGTTTTGGGATTGCGGAGAATTTACTGCGGCTGCATATTATCTTCAAGTTCCGCATCCGCCCGGTACGCCTTTCTTCTTGATTTTAGGAAGAGTATTTGCAATGATTCCGTTTGCGGCAAACACTGCTTTCCGGGTAAACATGATTTCGGTTTTAACAAGCGCTTTATCGATTTTTTTCCTATACCAGATAATAGTAAAGGTAATTGAAAACTACAAAGGTAAAAAACCGGAAAACCTTTTAGATGCATTAGGAACTTATATTGCTGCGGCTATCGGTGCACTTGCATTTTCTTTCAGCGATACTTTTTGGTTCAACGGGGTTGAAGCTGAGGTTTATGCTTCGAGCACTTTTCTATTCGGGGCAATTGCCTGGCTGATGATGCAGTGGAACGACAGGGCCGATTCTAAAGACAGCGGAAAATATATTTTGATGATCGCTTTCCTTATCGGTATTGCAACCGGCGTTCACCTGATGAGCGTACTTGCTATCGTGCCTGTAGTTATGGTTATTATTTTTAGAAAATATATGGATGATGAAGCCGCATGCAAAAAAACCGGCTACATTTTTCTTGCGCACGTCGCAATTATCATAATTATTGCTTTTGCAATGTGGGCTGTCCAAACTTCTAAAACTCCGCCGACTCAGTCGCAATACCAGGATTACGATTTTAAAATTAAATTGATGGCGGTAGGAATAAGTGCCGTAATCATGATAATATTCTTTAAAAAAATATTCAGTAAAAATTCTTTTTATCTTCCCCTGATGATAGGTGGCGCTGCTTTGTTTTTAGTTTATCCCGGTGTGGTGAAATTTCTTCCCGAACTAATGACTGACATCGGGAAAAATAATATTATGCTGGAAGTATTGATTCTCCTGATAATTTTTGCTGCGCTCGGATACGGAACCTACTATGCGGTGAAGGAAAAGAAACCGACTTTGCATCTTGTCTTTATGTCTGCAATTTTTGTTTTGATTGGTTTTACTTCATTTGCGATGGTTATAATAAGGGCAAATCAAAATCCGCCGATGAATGAAAATGAACCTGATCAATTTACCGAACTGGTTACATATTTAAATAGGGAACAATACGGCGACTTCCCGATCTTCAAACGGAGATTTGCAACAGAACAACATCAAATGGTTACTTATAATAATTACTCAAGCGATCTCGATTTCTTTTACAGCTACCAGATGAACCATATGATGACCAGGTATTGGCTCTGGAATTTTGCCGGAAGAGAAGGATGGGAACAAGATGACGGTGCAAATATCGCTCCGTTCAACAAGCTGGGAAATATTTTCGGTGGCTTGTTCAACGTTCACTTTGCCGGCGATGTAAAAGATTCGCTTTTCGGCATTCCTTTCCTGTTAGGTCTAATCGGGATCTTTTTCCACTTTAAAAAAGATTGGAAAATGGCTTCGATATTTATGATTACTTTTATACTCATGGGATACCTTACAGCTTTTTACCAGAACCAGCAGCAGCCTCAGCCAAGAGAAAGAGATTATTTTTATGTCGGCGCATTTTTCGTTTATGGCATCTGGATAGCTATTGCTGTCCGCACCTTTTTTGATTGGGCAGTTGTTTATTTTAAAAATAATTTCATGAAAAAATTAACCGCCTCTTCAATATTAATTTTAGGTGTAATCTTTGTCCCGGCAAATATGCTGAGAGCAAATTACTTTACTCACGACAGATCAAAAAATTGGGTGCCCTGGGATTATCCATACAATATTCTTCAAAGTTGTGCGCCGAATGCGATTCTTTTTACAAACGGAGATAACGATACTTTTCCTCTCTGGTATTTACAGGATGTCGAAGGTGTAAGGAGAGATATTAAAGTTGTCAACTTAAGTTTACTCAACACACCTTGGTATATCAGGGAAATGAAGAATAACGACCCTTATCATGTAGGGACCGTAAAGCTAAATCTAAACGATAATCAAATAGAACAATTGCGTCCGATACAATGGCAGCCGCGCGATGTTATAATTCCGGTGAATGCAAATAAAGATATCAGTATTTCCGACTTAAAGCAGGAATATCATATTTCCGATACTTCGGTTATCAGCCAGGGATATATAAAATTTAGAATGAACAATACATTTAGTGTTGGAGACATTAAAGCGATTCGCGTGCAGGATATAATGGTTAAAGAAATTATTGATGCCAACAACTGGGTAAGGCCTATTTATTTTTCCGTTACCTGTTCACACGACAGTGAGATCGGACTTGATGATTATCTCAAACTAGACGGTATGGCTATGAGGCTTGTACCGGAAAAAAGAAACAGAAACCGGGAATTCGTCAATGCCGATATGCTGAAAAAAGAGATAATAGAAAATCCCGGATACAGCAAAACCTTTAAGCCGGGCTTTAAGTTCAGAGGACTGAACAATCCGAATATTTTCTTTGATGAAAATCAACAACGAATGCTGCAAAGCTATAGGAATGTTTTTATACAACTATCCGTTTATTATTTAGCTACAAATCAAAATAACTTGGCAGTACAGACATTGAATAAAATGGAAGAAAAAATACCGAGGAATTTGATTAACATGAGTTTCGGGCTTCTTTATCAAGTAAGCAATCTTTACTATATTGCCGGAGCTCGAAAAGAGTATAAAATTTATGCTGCTGACGTCGAGAAAAGCGGTTTAAAACTTATCGATGAAAATCCCGATATTATAAAATCTAATAGCAGTTTTAATCCTACCGGGATATTAATAGAGACATTTGAAAATTTAAAAGAATATTCGAAGCTTCAGGATATTTGGGAAAGAATTCAGAAAATTTACCCCCGGGATCCGAATGTTGCCGCGAATATTTTAAAGTACAAAAAATTAGCTGCACAACAGGATAGTTTGAAACAAAACAATTAATTGTTAAGTTAAAAATCTTTTTAAGAAAATTCGGAATAAGCGGTTCAATGCCGCTTATTTTTTATATTCACATTTAATTAATAAAAATTTTTAGAATGAAAATATTAGTTCTTGCTCTCTCCGGTATAGGTGATGCTTTAATGTTCACTCCTGCCCTGCAGCTTCTAAGGAAAGAGATGCCCGATGCGGAAATCGATGCACTTGTTATGTACGAAGGCAGCTACAAAATGTACAAGCGCAATCCGAATCTTAACAAAGTTATTTTCTTTGATTTTTTAAAAGAAGGCGCCGTCTCTTCAATTAAATTTGTTTTGGGATTGAGGGGCAAATACGATTTCTCGATAAATGTTTATCCATCCAACAGGAAAGAATATAATCTAATAAATTTTTTAATCGGTGCAAAGAAGAGAGCAGGCGTTCAATATTTAAGAAAAAATGCAGCCAACCTGGGATTTTTAAATAACGTACGTGTAACCGAAAACGATTCGCTTCATAACGTTCAGGAAAACACAGCATTATCTGAAGCATTCTTAAATAGAAAATTTAAAGAAGAACCGCCCCTGGAATTTGTTCTGGAAAGTAAAGATTTATCGCTTGCAGAAAATTACTTAGAACAACTGAATATTCTTCCCGGCGACCTGGTAATCGGCTTTCATCCGGGATGTTCGACTTTAAAAAACCATTTTAAAAGAAGATGGGAACCGGAAAAATTTGCAGCTTTGGGATTAAAATTAATTAAAGAAAAAAATGCAAAAATATTAATTTTCGGCGGTCCGGAAGAAGATGAATTAAAGGAGGATATTAAAAAACAGATAAACAATGAAAATGCCTTTTCAATTCTTGCGGAAAGTCTCCCACATTCGGTTGCGATAATGAAAAGATGTAATGTCTTTGTAACAAATGACTCAAGCTTGATGCATATTGCATCCGCATTAAAATTAAAAATTGTGGCTATTCTCGGCCCGACTAATAGAACTTATATTCACCCGTGGAAAACCGACTTTCAAATAGTAAGGTTGGATCTCGACTGCTCACCGTGTTTTATTTATTCTCCGCGTCCTTTAATCTGTTTCCGCGATGATGTAAAATTCAAATGTATTAAGGAGCTTGGTGTCGATCTTGTTTATAATGCAGTTGAAAAATTTTTAGAATAATAAGATTATAATTAATCTCAAACATCATAAAAATTTTTAAATCGGGAGGAAATCATGATAAATAAATTTATGCTATGGTTTGAGTACGAAAAGAATGCTCACACACTAACAATGAAATCTTTTTATTCGGTTCCAGAAGAGAATAGAAAAACAAAAGAATTTCAAAAAGCCGTCGATTTATTCGCACATATTTTCAAAGCAAGAATGCTCTGGCTATTTAGAATGGGATTCATGCAAAATCCTCCTGAAAATTTATTCCCCCAAAATGTCGATTTAAAAGAAATAAACTCTTTAACTGAAGAGACGAATTCGAAATGGGATGAGTATTTTAAAAATCTCGATGAGAAAGAATCACAAAGAATATTTGAATACAAAAGCACCGAAAACCTGTGGTACACAAATCAAGTTGAAGAAATCCTAACGCAGCTTTTCGGGCATTCATGGTATCACCGCGGGCAAATTGCGCAATTAATTAGAATGGCAGGTGGTGAACCGGCGGAAACGGATTTTGTCTATTGGGTTCGTAAATCCATTCCTTCAAAAGATTAAAACAAACATTTGGAAAATTTTTGTCTTAGCATTGAAATCAGTATGCAAAATTAAATTGGGGAAAAATATTTAAGGCAATAGAACGCGGATTAAATGGATTTGCACGGATTAATTCCCTGAAAATAATTGTAACCAGTTAAATCCGGGCTCTTAATTATTTGGGAAAAAACATTTTACAGATTATATCAATTACAACTGGAAGTTGATAAGCACATAATTTATGCTTTTTCTGATTAAAACAATCCTTACAAGTTTTCTTTAAGATATTTTACCGCATTCTCAATATTATTAACTGTTTTTATCAAGCCGGTTTCCCTGCTTTCCTTTGTCAATTGGTTGTCAATCAGGGAAACAATTTCTTTCCACATCTTGCCGAAACATACGATAGGTTTTTTCCCGACAAATTTTTTATTCGTTAACTCCCACACTGCTGATAATTCCAGCAGTGTCCCGGTTCCACCTTGAAGAATTACATATCCATCGCCTAATTCAATAAGTTTTGAAATTCTTTCGAAAAGGTTTTCACATTTGATAATTTTTGTAAGGTATTTGCTTTGTATACTTCCCCATCCGTTAACAACAACTCCCGCAGCTTCACCTCCTTTTTCAACAGCACCTTTTGAAACTGCATTCATTATCCCCTGGTAACCGCCGGTGCAGACATCAAAATTATTTTGGGCAAGACTACTTCCAAGTTCATATGCGATTTTAAATTCGTCATCGCCGTCAACCGGTTTTGCGCTTCCGAAAACTGTAATAGTTTTTTTCATGAAATACTATTCATAAAAGTTTTTATTCCACTTATGAACTTTCAATATCTCAAGAAGTTGTTTTGAAAGCGGGCCTTTGTTAATGCTTTTAATATTGTCTAAAAGATTATTCTCTTTTCTCATACCGGGAATAACGCATGTTACCTCTTTAAAGCTAATAATAAATCTCAATGCGGCCTCGGCAAGTGAACCGGTTTCGCTCTTAACATCTTCCCAAATTTTACCTGTTCTCTCCTGAACATCTATTTTCCGTTTTCCCCTGAAATAATCATTTCTAAAATCACCGACAGGAAATTCCGAATCATGTCTGACATTCCCGGTGAGTGCACCTTCATCAAACGGTACGCGTGCAATTATATTAATTTCTTTGTTCCTGCAAAATGAAAACAATTTTTCTTCCGGTTTCTGTTCGAAAATATTAAAAATAACCTGGAAGCTATCGATAAAACCGGACTTTGCAGTTTTAATTCCGTTTTCGGGTTCATAGTCGTTCACGGAGATTCCCCAATATAAAACTTTCCCGTCTTTCTTTAATTTTTCAACAGCTTCTTTCCATTCATCCTGGTCTGCCCATTTATCATTCCAAACATGAAACTGCTGTAAATCGATATGATCTCTTTTTAAATTCTTCAAACTTTTTTCGGTGGTTTCAATTATATATTTCTTCGGGAAAGATTCTTCAAGAGTTGAATGATCGCCTGCTGGCCACTCTCGTTTTTTAGAAGGAATTTTCGTTGCGATAAAAATTTCTTTGCCGGATTCTTTTTCCGCTTCACCGACGAGCATTTCGCTGTGTCCATTCCCATAAGCTAAGGCAGTATCGAAAAAATTTATTCCTTCATCGATTGCTCTCCTTAAAGCTATTTTCGATCCTTTATCTTCTGCGCCCATCCATTCCGATTGGCCGATTCCCCAGCAGCCGAAACCTAATAACGATATATCATTCCCGGATCTTTTAAATCTTTTCATTTTCATTTGAAGTTCTCCATATCTTAATTTCCCTTACCTTCGAAAAATAATTGATAATTCAATAAAAAAATATAATCAATATAATAATACTCATCAGCTTTTAAATCACAATTTCCGGTTCTGAAGAATTACTTCTGTAAATAATTTTTGTGCCGGCGGCAGGAAAGACGTGAAACTAAAGATGTAAGACAGCTTTCTAAAAGTTAATTTAGCTCAAAGCCAACGAAATTATTTTATCATATTATTAGATTAAGTGAGTCAAATAATATTGATAAACTATAGACGAAATAATCGTATTTTTGATTTTGATTTTAATTTTGTTTTAAAATTTAGAGGGAAGTCGCGAGATGAATTCTCCGGTTTATGATATAATCATCATCGGCGGCGGAATCGTAGGAACCGCTACTGCTATGTCGATACTTCAGAAGAAAAATCTTTCTATGCTGGTAATCGAATCCGAAAAAGAATTGGCGGCACATCAAACAGGAAACAACAGTGGAGTTATTCATTCGGGACTTTATTACAAACCCGGTTCATTAAAAGCTAAAAATTGTACCGAGGGCAGGGAATTGATGTACCGTTTCTGCGAAGAAAATGGAATCAGCCATGAAAGATGCGGAAAATTAGTTGTTGCTGTTTCCAAAGACGAAATACTGCGTTTGGACGACCTGGAAAAAAGAGGAATTGCAAACGGTCTTACAGGCATGAAAAGATTAAAAGGAGACGAACTAAAAGAATATGAACCGAATGCTTCCGGCATTGAAGGATTATTTGTTCCTCAAACAGGAATCGTGGATTACATACAGGTTACAAATACTTACGCTCAAAAAATAAAAAACTCAGGGGGCGAAATTAAAACCGGAACTAAATTTATCAAACTAATTAATAAAAACGGTGAATTAGTTTTACAAACTACCGCCGGGGAAATTCGGACGAAATTTTTAATCAATTGCGGCGGACTTTATTCTGACAGAGTTGCCAAAGCTTGCGGCTTAAATCCGAAAGTGATGATTACTCCTTTTAGAGGAGAATATTATCAATTAAAAAAGGAGAAAGAGCATCTGGTTAAAAATTTAATATATCCTGTCCCGGATCCAAATTT
>CAZKUR010000104.1:9028-12684 GCA_964556005.1 uncultured Ignavibacteriaceae bacterium
TGAAAAAGTTAGTCCCTGCAATTGAAGAAAACGATGTTTACAGGAGCGGGGCAGGAGTAAGAGCACAGGCGCTTGATGAAACCGGGAAATTAATTGACGATTTTGTAATCATGGAATCAGGGAAAATGATTCACGTTTTAAATGCACCGTCTCCGGCAGCAACAGCGTCAATCAGCATAGGCAGAAAAATTGCGGATTTAGTTTTTTCCCGGCATTTTGATTAGGTTCAAATCACAAATAAACCTATACAACCTTTTTATTGTCAAAATTTCACAAAGTCTTCACCTTGATTAGACTAACTTTCATAAAAAGTTTTTGTGACATAAAAAACTGACTTAGTTCTAATTAAAAACTAATATACATTATCTTTATAAAAATATATTTAAGAGAATTGAAAAAAGTTAAAATTTTCATGCTTGATTTACTGAATCGAGGAAGCATGAATTTTTCTTAAGGGAGCAACTTTAATGAAGATGCAAAAAAAGATATTTAATATTCCGTTTTATTTTACTACTGTTTTACTGCTAATATTTCTGTTTAACTCATCTATATTTCCTCAATACTTCGGAAGAAATAAAGTGCAATACCAGAATTTTAAATTCCAGGTTTTGCACACCGAACATTTTGATATTTATTACTACCCTGTAGAAAAAAAGGCAGTTTACAATGCAGCTCTTATGCTTGAAAGATGGGACGCAAGGCATGCAAAAGTATTCGGTGAAAATCCGCTAAAACATCAGCCTGTAATCATTTATGCTAATGATGCCGATTTCCAGCAGTCAAATGTCATAGAAGGTTTAATTCCTCAAGGAACCGGGGGTGTTACAGAAGGATTGGAAAACAGGATCATAGTTTATTTAACGGGAATAAATAAAGATGACAATCACGTTTTAGGGCATGAACTTGTTCACGCTTTTCAGTACAATATTATTCAAAAACAGCCGCAGGGAATGCAGACTGCAAGCCACTTTCCATTATGGGCAATTGAAGGTATGGCAGAGTATCTTTCACTCGGGAGGGAAGACGAACTTACCTCAATGTGGATGCGCGATGCAGTTTTGAGTAATGACATCCCGTCCATTCATGAGATTGAAACAAATTCAAAATATTTTCCTTACCGTTACGGGCAGGCGCTTTGGGCTTACATCGGAGGTAAGTGGGGCGATCAGATGGTACCGACTATATTTAATACTGCACTTTATACCGGCCTTCACCCTGCTATTGACAGCCTGTTAGGCATTAGCACCGATTCTCTTTCAAAACAATGGAAGCAGTCTTTAATCGATACGTATAAACCGCAAATAGAAGGAAGGATAAAACCTTCTGATGTAGGTCAAACTTTAATTTCCTCGAAAGACGGCGTTAACCTTTCCCCGGTAATAAGTCCCGACGGAAAATATATTGCTTTGATTTCAAGGCAATCGCTTTTCACACTTGATCTTTATCTTGCCGATGCACATTCGGGCAAAATCATAAAAAAATTAGCAAGCTCTAATACCGATGCACATTTTGATGCAATCAGTTTTATTAATTCGACAGGTGCATGGTCGCCGGATGGAAAAGAGTTTGCATTTGTTGCTTTCGAAGATGGGAAAAATGTAATTACAATTGTAAATGTTGAAACCGATAAATTCAGGCCCAATATAAAGGTCGACGGCATAAATGCGATTTCAAATTTAGCATGGTCACCGGACGGAAGATATATCGCGTTGTCAGGATATTCAAGCGGAATAAGCGATCTCTATCTTTATGATCTTCAAAATAAATCAGTTGAGAGACTGACAGATGATAACTATTCGGAAATCCAGCCTGCATGGTCGCCGGACGGTTCGACAATTGCATTTGCAACTGATAGAGGACCGGGTACCAGCTTTACAAACCTTTCCTTTTCACCTATGGAAATCGGCCTTTATAATTTGAAAACCAAAAAGATATCAACTCTATCCATGTCACATAAATTTAAACATATAAATCCTCAATTTTCGCCAGACGGCAAAAATCTTTATTTCATATCGGATGCGGATGGAATAAGCGACATTTACAGGTATTCATTTCCCGAACAAAGTTATTATCGAGTTACAAGGATTGCAACCGGTATAAGCGGGCTAACCGATATGTCTCCTGCAATGTCAATTGCAACGAAAACAGGAAGAATGGTTTTCAGCGTTTTCGAACATGACAGTTACAATATACATGGCATGGATGAGTCCGGTGCAAATGGAACAATATTTTTACCCAATATAGCAACTTACAATAACAACATCAGCCTTCCGCCATTAGCGGCTATGGATAAAGGTATAATCTATGATGATCTTAATAATTCGTTATATGGTTTACCATCGGACAGCACAATTTCACAAGCAAAGTACAACCCGTCTTTAAATTTAATATATATGGGTCAACCACAACTCGGGATTGTTGTCGACAGGTTTGGAAGTGGAATCGGCGGCGGCGTTAGTATGTTGTTCAGCGATATAATGGGAAATCACCTTTTAGGAATAGATGCGCAGATAAACGGCGGTATAAAAGATCTTGGCGGACAGGTATATTATATGAACCGCGAACACCGGGTAAATTACGGCGGAGCGATCGGTCATATTCCGTATTTAACTGCGTATTACGGTCTCGGCACAACAACAACCAGCATTGGAGGACAGGATTATCAAGCAATTGATCAGATTTTTTATCTTCAACGGGTATTTCTCGATGAAGCTATGTTCATAGGCGCTTATCCACTTTCAACTAACAGAAGATTCGAGTTTAGTGCCGGTTATGAAAGAATTAGCTACAATATTGAAGCGGAACATATAGTTTCCGTTGGCGGTTACCTCGTCGCCGATTCAACTCAATCATTGCCCGCACCTCCTGCATTAAATTTATTTCAATCAGGCCTTGCATATGTCGGGGATTATTCATTCTTTGGGTTTACTTCCCCGATACAAGGAACCAGGTACAGAATTGAAGGAGACCCGACTGTCGGCTCATTAAATTTTTTAACAACGCTTGCCGATTTTAGGCAATACTTCTTTTTTAATCCTTTCACTCTTGCATTCAGAGTGATGCAGTACGGGAGAATTTTCGGAAACTCCGAAGATCCCAGGTTATCTCCTATTTATCTCGGAGATCCTACTTTGGTCAGAGGATACGACATAAATTCATTCAACTTTTCAAATGCAACCGATTCGACAGTCTACAACCAATTCGACCGGCTGATAGGTTCAAAGATTGGTGTGTTTAACATGGAATTCAGAATACCGCTAACTGGTACAAGCCAGTTCGGCTTAATCAATTTTCCGTACCTGCCGACTGAACTTTCTCTTTTCTTAGATGGTGGAGTTGCATGGACAAATCAGTACAAACCTGTTTTCAAATTTGCTGAAAATTCAAATCAAAGAATCCCGGTTTTCAGTACAGGTGTTGCTGCAAGGTTTAATATTTTGGGCTACATAGTTGCACAAATTTATTACGCGTATCCTTTTCAAAGGCCCGGGGCCGGCTGGCAGTTTGGATTTGTGGTTGCCCCGGGATGGTAAGGCTATTAAAAAAGATGACATCTTCCCTCGCCGCAATGCACTTTGAGAAGATGTCATCTTTGAAAATACATAATTACTTGAGCAGAACCATCTTCTTCGTTGAAATAAAATCTCCGGCCTTCA
>CAZKUR010000105.1:0-12327 GCA_964556005.1 uncultured Ignavibacteriaceae bacterium
CGAATCTGTCCGAGAACTAATAAATAAATTATTTACTATCATTATTTTTTTTATTTAAAATCCATATTCTTTAAAGTAAGAATATCATTCTTTAGAATGAGAGGTGATAATAATTTTGTCCGCATTTCTGCTTTGAACTTATCATTTTCATATATCTGGATTTGCCTATATTCCGCATCCTTCTTTGTTATACAATCCCTCGCCGTTTTACATTCTTTCCCCCTGTATATCTTGAACTTAACCCCATTACGTGAATGGTTTTCTAAAAATTCTAATTCCTTTCCATTTGGACAAATATATGTGTTTGACTCTTCTTTATATTTAAAATTCCTTCTATCATATTTACCTAATTTTTCTTTCCCCTCCTTATCTGTTTCTGCATTGAATTTACTATCAGGCATATATGCGTTAATTTCATTATTTTCTAAATATAAATATACTTTACCACTTTGGTAGCCTGCATCAGCTGAGGTTACCGAAGGTTCTTTCCCTATATTAGTTTTTACTGCTTTGTACATTGGGATAAATTGTTCATGATCATCCTCTGCACTTACCAGATCGTTGGCTACTATTATTTGATATTCATTGTCTACGACTATTTGACCATTATAACAAACTTCCGTCCCACCATCGGATGTACGCATAAATCTTGTATCAGGGTCCGTTATATTGACTCTTTCTAGTTGATTTTCTTCCATGTATTTCTTTGCATTCTTTATCTTTTCTATAAACTTTTTCTTCGTTCCATTATCGCTTAAGTCTTCCGACAACTCATCACCTCTTTTATCCTGACCATATTTTCTATCTTCCTGTTTATCTACTTCTTCTGCTTCATTGAATATATGCTGTATCTTTTCCTCCAACTTTATCAGGTTCTCTTTATCCTTCATTCTTTTCTTCGATGCATTTGCTTCTATCTTACTTCCGTCTATCGCGACATGACTAAGTTTTATTAATCCCATATTTTCAATTATTTGTAATAACTGTTTATAATATTCTGATATATACTCTTTTTTGTCCTTCCTGAAATCACTTATCGTTCTAAAATCCGGTCTTTGCATTGCTGACAAATACATAAAAAATACATTACTCTCTAACTCAGATGCTATTTTCCTCGAACTTCTTATTCCTATCATATATCCATACAACAATATCTTTAGTAACATTTTTGCATGATAACCTGGCTGACCTTCTTCGGAATAGCTATCATACAACTCTGTTAAATCAAATTGGTCTATTATAATATCTAATCCACGTACCAAATGATTATTTGGTATCATATCTTCCAATGAATTTGGCAACAATAATATTTGATGCGGATTGTAATCTCTAAATTTCATTTTTGTGAGAATTCCTGGTTGTTTTTTTCTAACAAAACAATTACTATACCATCCTAGTTCTCGGACAGATTCCGCACCGTGACACAGACAGGTAAGATAAATAAATGATGTGGATCAGTGATCACGTTACTATTGTAACCGATTTGCAGACTATGAGTTTTATATTCAAATGTTTTTCAGTATAAATTGTTTGAAATAAAAAATTTATACAAATTAGGCTTAGAATAAGAACGGCTAAGAAAAATACATAATATATAGTTCCAATATCTGTATCGATGGTGGTATCGGGTATCAAATCCATCTTTAATTTTACCCCAACAGAAAATTTACTTAGCATCTATTAATTACCCTGTGACGTTGAAGATTTTCCTATTTCTAATGTAACACTTCTTTTCGTTTAAGCTTAATAGTAGCTATATTTAAACTAAATTTTCACTCAATTTTTAAGTTTTTATGGAAGATTTCAACCAAGATAAGGATCAGAATAAGAATAAAGAAAAAGAAAGCTTAGGTACTCAAACACAGGGATCTAATCCATCCGGCCATGAAATAAAACCATTAATATCTCCAATTGCCGCTGCTTTTATAGGATTAATAGGCGGGTTTATCCTATATCAAATTGTCGGCGGGCTGTTAATGGTAATAATTTTCGGATTTGATATTAAGCATGCACCAGTTGACGGAATGAGACTAATGACGATGGCAGGTCAAATTCTGTTTATTCTTCTGCCTGCTCTAATTTTTTCAAAATGGTTTTATGAAGATGTATCGTATATAATCAGGACAAAATTGCCTAAGTTGGCGGAAGTTGGCTGGTTTGTACTTGGATTGATAATACTTATTCCTCTTCTGCAAAGTTACATTTATATACAAAATTATATTATAATTAAGCTGGCAAACCAAGTCCCTTTTGTACAGTCGATTAAAAATTTTATGGATATGCTCGACAAAACGGTGGAAGGACAGTATGCAAATCTTCTAACTGCGCATTCTTTTTTTGAAGGTTTATTTGTAATAATTATTGTTGCAGTCACCCCTGCAGTTTGCGAGGAAACAATGTTTAGAGGGTTTATACAAAAAAGTTTTGAGTTCCGTTTTAAGCCGGTATGGGCAGCATTGATTACTGCCGTATTTTTTGCTTTATATCATTTAAACCCATATGGGTTAATTCCTCTAATCGCATTGGGATTTTATTTCGGATATGCCGCTTACAAGAGCAACTCAATTTTTATCCCGATGACCCTTCATTTTTTGAATAATCTTTCGGCAATAATAGTTTTTTATATGTTTGGAAGCGATGAATTATTAAATTCAAACATTGATAAAAATATCGAAATAATTCCGACTTTAGTTACATTTATAGGTCTCTTGATTTTGTTTGTCGGCGTGTTAATTTTTATTTCAAAGTTTAATAAACAAAAAGTCATTATATAGGAGGTAAAAAAATGCCAGTATGTCCGAATTGTGAATACGAATATGTGGATGGAGTAACTATTTGCCCAGATTGCGGTGAACAGTTAGTTGAAGATAAATATTTTAATAAACCCGAAGATTGGACTGAAGATGACTGGGTTGTAATTTATACTTCTTCACAGGAGTATGACGTTGAAATGCTTAGGGATAATCTTGAAAGTGCAGGAATAGAAGCGGCAATGTTATCTCAGAAAGATCGAAACTTTCCAACTTTAGGTGATCTTGGGGTTGTTAAATTATTAGTAAGAAAAGAAAATGTAAATACGGCGATTGAATACATTCAAAAAGTTAAAAGCCAAAAAAACGATGAGGAAGAGAGTTAATGTCCGTTGGTAACACAGCAGCAAGAGTTCTTGTTTCCATTGTTGCCATCCCGTTAATATTACTGGTTTGCTATTTAGGTGGAATTTATTTCTTCGCATTTGTGTTGTTTATTGGTCTTTTGTCTTTTTATGAATTTATTCTGCTTCTGAAAAACAAAGAAATTTATGCAAATGTTTGGCTGGGTTTTTTAGGAATATTATTTATTCTCATAAACCAGTATGCATATTTTTTTGATTTTTATTCTTTTTTACTCTTGCTCATAGTTTTAATTTCCGCCTCGGAGCTTTTCAGAAATAACGGATCGGCATTAAAAAATATCGGTGGGTCGCTGCTTGGAATTTTTTACATCGGGCTTTTTACTTCTGCAATTTTAGGCATAAGGGAATTTTATCCTAAAGTTGGGGACTTATATCTACGCGGCGGCTATTTGATTATATCCATTTTAGCAACAATTTGGATTTGCGATTCGGCAGCTTTTTTCGGTGGCTTAAAATTCGGCAAACACAAATTGTTTGAACGCATCAGCCCGAAGAAAACCTGGGAGGGTGCAATTTTTGGTTTTATATTTTCATTTATTGCAATGATTGCTGCTAAATTAATTATACTTCAGTTTTTATCATGGTCGACAATAATCATTTTCGGGATGATAATCGGGATAGTTGGCCAGGTAGGTGATTTGGTGGAATCCTCATTCAAAAGAGATTCGGGAGTAAAGGATTCTTCTTCAATTATTCCGGGCCACGGCGGTATATTCGATCGTTTTGATTCGCTTCTTTTTTCTGCCCCTGTAATTCTCCTATATTTGAAATATATTAGCAGGTAATTATAATTAGGTAAACCCACACAACCATAGTTTTAATGAGAATAAAAAAGAAAGATAGTATCAGCTTAATTACTTTAGGGTGTTCAAAAAACACCGTTGATTCGGAACGTCTATTGAATCAGCTTAAAGTTAATTCATTTAAATTGGAACAGGATCCTAAAAATGCAGAGATAGTGATAATAAATACTTGCGGATTTATTAAAGCGGCGAAAGAAGAATCGATAAATACAATACTGAATGCGGTTGCACTGAAAAATGAAAGAAAAATTAAAAAAGTTCTGGTAGCAGGTTGTCTCTCCGAAAGATATAAAACCGATTTGATTAAGGAAATTCCCGAAGTTGATGCATATTTCGGAACCGAAAAATACGAAGCGATTCTAAAAGAACTCGGCGGAGAATTAAAATATAATTTGTTGGGTGAAAGATTATTAACTACTTCAGGTCATACCGCATATTTAAAGATATCCGAAGGATGTGATCATCCCTGTTCATTTTGTGCAATTCCCCTGATGAGAGGAAAGCATAAATCCAAACCTATTGAAGATTTAATTTCAGAGGCGGAATTTCTTGCACGTAATAATACGAAGGAGTTAATCTTAATAGCACAGGATACAACTGATTACGGAAAAGATATTTACGGCAGGAAATCTCTTGCTGGCCTGCTTGACAAATTAAGCGAGATTAACGGAATTGAATGGATAAGACTAATGTATGCCTACCCTTCACAATTTCCCGATGATGTTATTAATGTGATTGCAAGTAATCCTAAAATTTGTAAATATATCGATATACCACTTCAGCATATATCCGATAATATACTTAAATCGATGAGAAGGGGAATAACATCAAAAAGAACAAAAGAGTTATTGCACAAATTAAAAGAAAGAATACCTGGGTTAACTTTACGTACAACCTTTATTGTCGGTTATCCCAATGAAACAGAGAAGGAATTCAAAGAATTGTGTGATTTCATAAACGAAATTAAGTTCGATAAGGTAGGTACTTTTACTTATAGTATCGAAGAAAGCACGTCCGGTTTTATTTTAGGGGACCCGGTACCGAAAAAGGTTAAAGAAGAAAGAAAAGATATTCTGATGAATTTACAGAGTGAAATTTCTTTGGAAAATAATTCATCTTTTTTAGGAAAAAAATTAAAAGTTCTTATAGAAAATGAAGAAAAAGAATTTTATATTGGTAGGTCTTATAGAGATGCACCGGAAGTTGACGGCGAAATTTTAATTAAATCAAATGGTTATAATTTAAAAGTAGGTGAATTTTGCCAGGCTGAAGTTACCGATTATGATGAATATGATTTGTTTACAGTGTTGAGTGAAAAAACGGAGGAAAAAACATGAAAATTTTAATCCCATTTTTTTTAGTATTCCTTGTTATTTTGCCGGTCTTTGCCCAAGTGGAATTTTCAGAGGAAAATAAACGTACATCTGGTGAAGTAGGGTATTATCAGAATTTTTTAAATTTTTCTTCGGATGAAAACGGTAAAACAAGAATGGATGTTTTTATCCAGGTACCTTACTCACAAATTCAATTTCTTAAAGCACAAGGAGGAGGATTTAGCGCAGATTATTTTGTTACAGTTTCTGTTTTTGACGAAAACAAGGATAAATTAATCCAGGAAAAATCCTGGGATGAAAAAGTTGAAACCGATGATTTCAGCAAAACCGATTCCAGGAACAATTATAATCTTAGTCTCCGGTCGTTCTTTTTGTCGCCCGCAAAATATTTTATACGAACATCCATTGAAGATAAAGATTCCAAAAGGGAATATGCTACCGGGAAAAAATTTGAAGTAAGAAGTTTTGAAGAAAAGCCTTCTGTAAGTGATATAATGCTGATCTCAAAGTGGTCGGAAGTTAACGGTAAAAGAAAAATTATACCCAATGTTTCGCGGAATGTAGCAGCCCAGCAAAGCGGGCTCAAATTCTTTTTTGAGGTTTATTCGTTGAAACCGGAAAAAATTAATATAAAATATTCCGTTATGGATGAAGATAAAGATGTCATCCTCACAGATTCCGAAAGTAAAGATTTGGATTCTGGCAAAACGCAAATATTTCATGCTTTAAGCGATACAGATTTTAGTTTTGGCAATTATATGTTAAATGTCGAGGTCGACGATTCGGATAATAATAAAATCGCCTCGGTTGATGGTCCGTTTTTCTCAAGATGGATTGGAATGCCTTCGAGTATTAAAGATCTTGACAACGCAATTGATGAAATGGTTTACATTGCTTCCGAATCAGAACTCGATCTTATAAAAGACAGTAAAACTAAAAAAGAAAAATTGAAAAGATACATGGAGTACTGGAAGAAGAAAGATCCGACTCCAACGACCGATGATAACCCGGTAATGGAAGAATATTATAGAAGAGTTTCTTATGCTAACGAAAAGTTCAGCCATTACGTTGACGGTTGGCGTACAGATAGAGGAATGGTATATATAATTTTAGGCCCGCCCAACAACGTGGACAGGCACCCTTATGAAGTAGACTCCAAACCATACGAGGTTTGGGAATATTATGTTCTGAATAAAAGCTTTACATTTTTGGATGATACGGGATTCGGAGATTATAGATTAATTACACCGCTAACCGGAGATGATTATAGGTATCGATATTAAAAATAATTTGATTTTAAAAAATGTTTTTAATCAAAATTTAATTCTTCCGGGCAGGTAAACGCTTCATGATTTTGACAGTAACGTTAAATCCGCTGCTTGAACGCAGATATATTTATCCGGCCGTTTACATCGGGAAACATCATAGAAACGGAAGATACGAATTAAGGCCGGGCGGTAAAGGAATAAATGTAAGCAGGCAATTAAATTATTTGAATTTACAGAATTACGCATTGACTTTCCTCGGAGGTCAAACAGGAAAAACACTTCGGGATGAATTGGATAAAGAAAAAATCAATTCAGGTTTTATAAAAACTAAAAGCGAAACAAGAGACTGTTCGATATTAATCGGTGAAAACGAAAATTCAATTACCGCGTGCTTCGGCCCGGATCCGCTTATTTCAAAAAATGAAGTTGAGGAATTTAAATTAAAAATCGATAAGATGATTCAAAATTCTGAGATTGTAGTTTTCTCCGGAAGTTCTCCATGCAGAGAAACCGATTCAATTATTCCTTACGGCATCGAGCTTGCAAATAAATACGGTAAAATTTCGGTATGCGATACTTATGGTGTGCATCTAAAAAACTGCCTGGAAAAATCTCCCACCATACTTCACAATAACATTGAAGAAATTGAAAATTCTATAAAGCTTTCGCTGAAAAATGAGAACGAAATACTATCGTTCTTAGACTTTCTGTATGATAAAGGAATTAAACAAAGTTATATTACTGACGGAGATAATCCCTTTTATGCAGCAAATTTTGACTATCATTTTAAAATAGAAAACCCATATATAAAAACTTTGGACTCAACAGGTAGCGGAGACTGTTTTGTGGCTGGAATTGTTTATTCGTGGCATCATAATTTACCGTTTGAAGAAAATTTATCAATTGCAGTTTCGCTCGGTGCATTGAACGCTGCGAGTTTTGATGTATGTAAAATTGATCTGTCGGAAATTGAAACGGTGCAATCAAACGTTAAGCTTACTGCTATCGGGAAAAAAATGAAAACTCTAAATGTTACACCTCGTTAAATATCTTTTAATTTTTTTATTTCTCTTTTCAAATATCATCCTTTCTCAAACTATTGAATCGATCAACGTGGAGGGAAACCAAAATTTTTCATCCGGCGATTACCTGGATTGGATTCAGCTAACTAAAGGTCAGAAAATATTTCCCGGAATTATGGATTCGATAAAATTCCGAAGCGCAAGAGAATTAGCCGTTCAGGGGTATTTAAATGCAAGCTTTAAAAATTCGTCCATGAGTTACTTATCCGATTCTCAAAAAGTTAAGATATTTATAAATGTCGATGAAGGCGAACCGACTTATGTAAAGAATATTTTTTTTACCGGGGCAGATTCGTCGGATAGTTCACAGATTTTACCCGATTTTGAATATTTAAAAGGACAAGTATTTAATTCTTCCGATCTCCGTCAGAATATTTTAGAGGCGCTTGTATATTATGAGGATAATGGTTTCCCGTTTGCCAAAATTATTATCTCCTCAATATATTTTTATTCCGATTCCACTAACGGCGACAACTATGCGGATCTCCATTTGAAGATTGATAAAGGGAAATCAAAAAGTATAATTGATAGAATTGAAATAACAGGGAATACTAAAACTAAAGATAATGTAATTACAAGGGAATTAAGAATTGCTAAAGGCCAGGAATATTCCCAAAATTTAATCGATGAGCTGCCGTCGCGGTTGAACCGTCTGGGCTTTTTCGCTCCTATCGCAACTCCTGAATTTTTTGTCGATAAAGATGGAAAAGGCGTTTTATTAATTAGGGTGAAAGAAAAAGAGACAAATAACTTTGACGGAATTCTGGGTTACATTCCACCGGCTCAAAATGAAAAAAAAGGTTATCTAACCGGGTTAGTGAATGTCAGTTTAAGAAATCTTTTCGGAACCGGGAGAGCGGCGGCTGTTAGGTGGCAGCAATTCGATCGTTATTCACAAGATCTTGAATTAAAATATCTTGAACCGTGGCTGTTTGGTTATCCGTTCAACTTTACTGGGGATATCTATCAAAAAAAGCAGGATACATCTTACATCCAAAGAAAATTAAGCGGACAGCTTGAATTTCTTGCAACAGAAACTATTTCAGCCGCAATCAGCCTCACTTCCGAACTTACTATTCCCACCGAATCGAACACATCCGTATTTACTGTTTATAATTCAAGTGCAATTACTACAGGGCTCAGCTTAAAAATAGATTCGAGAGATGATCCTTATTCACCGACATCCGGGATACTGTTTGAGAATTCATATTCTTACAGTAAGAAAAGAATTAAAGGGCCTGCCAAATATATTACGCCCGGATTACAAACAAGCATCAGCCTGCAGAGGATTATTGTCGGTTTAAATATTTACAAGGAATTATTCCGCAGGCAGGTAATTGCTCTCGGTTTGCACGATGAGGAACTGAAGGGATCGTTTTTCGAGCAAAGCGATTTATTCAGGCTAGGAGGAACAAATACTTTAAGAGGCTACAGGGAAGATCAATTTTTAGGTTCGAGAGTTTTTTGGTCAAACCTGGAGTACAGATTTTTGCTTACGAGAAGAACATTTGTTTTTCTGTTTTTTGATACCGGTTATTTTTTAAGTAAGGCAGACCCAAATAGAAATATTGCAAAAGCGGAAGGATTTAAAATAGGCTACGGACTTGGTATGGATATCGAGACTAGCTTTGGAGTGATGGCTGTAAGCTATGCGCTCGCAAAGGGAAGTTCCTTTTCGGACGGCTTGATACATTTCGGATTAGTAAGTGAATTTTAAGCTTAATGGAACGAATTCATTACATAATAAAGAAGAATATCAAATACTTCTAATTTGTGTAAAATGCACAATTCTTAATTTACTTTTTTTAGATAATCTTACTGTATGCTTTTTCAATTGTTATTATATTAACAACTGAGCTTGCAGAAATTGTTAATATTTTTAAATTATCTTTTTTAGCAAATGATATTTTATACGAAGCTTTTATCAATCATCAAAATCCTTCGCCCGTTAAATTTTATAATTACATTTCTTTCTGTTATTGTCGGCGCCTTTATTTGTATTCATGGCGGTTACTCATCGTCTAAAATCTTATTTGCCGCAATAAGTGCCTCTCTAATAATTTCTTCCGGCAATATGATAAACGATATTTTTGATTTTCAAGGCGATAAAATAAATCACCCGGAGAGACCTTTGCCGAAAGGAACTTTGTCGAAAAGCCTGGTTACAGTAATGATTATTATTTTCAATATAGGTGCTTTGGCGTTGGCATTTCTAATTAATTTATCTGCTTTAATAATTGCCGCTTCTGCTGTCGTCTTATTATTTCTTTATTCATACAAACTAAAAAAGATCCCGTTTCTTGGAAATTTAACTGTTGCCTTATTAACCGGGATGGTTTTTATATATGCCGGAGTTTCAGTTGATAATTATGTTTATGCAATAATTCCCGCGGCTTTTGCTTTTCTTATAAATGTAATTCGTGAACTTGTAAAAGATATGGAAGATGTTGAAGGGGATAAAGCTACTGGTATTTTTACTCTTCCTCTGAGAATTGGTTTTAGTAACATAAAGAAGATAATTTTACTTTTCTCGATTTTATTAATTCTGTTTACCACATATCCTTATTTTACACAAATATACCGCATTGAATACTTTATTTTTGTAATGATAGCCGTAAATCCTCTTTTGGTTTTTATTTTAAAATCGATTTATGAAAATGATTCCAGGAAAAACTTGAATAAGTTGAGTTTTCTTTTAAAATTGGATATGCTTTTTGGCCTTTTTGCAATCTATTTGGGTAAATGAAAGAATTCGATAAAAAATTTCTTACTAAAAAAATAAAACTCATTGCCGGAGTAGATGAAGCCGGCAGAGGCCCGCTTGCAGGACCGGTCGTCAGCGCTTCCGTAATTTTCAATCCTGGTTTTTTTATTGAAGGGGTCAATGATTCCAAGGTTTTAACCGAAAAGAAGAGAGAGGAATTATATCCTCAAATTTTGAGCAGTGCGGTTTCTTACTCGGTGTCGGCTATTTCTCATGGAATGATTGACAAAATAAATATTCTGCAGGCTTCTTTACTTTCGATGTCGATTTCGGTAAATAGATTAAAAGTTACACCACAATTAATTTTAATCGACGGTAATAAAACTTTTGAGAGTCAATTTCCTACACTTGCAATTGTCGACGGCGATGCAAAATCATTCTGTATTGCGGCTGCATCAATTATAGCTAAAGTTACAAGGGACCGAATTATGAAAAGACTCTCTTTATATTACCCGGAGTATCTCTGGCACAAAAACAAAGGCTACGCAACAAGAGAACATATAAATGCTATTCATTCCTTCGGGCCATGTCCGCTGCATAGAAAAACATTTTTAAGGAAAATATTAGCAGGTGAATTTCAACCATCCTTTGAATATGAAATGGATTCACCGGAAAATTAACAATGAGCGTAACATCAAAAGAATTAGGGAAAAAGGGTGAAGAATTAGCCGTCGAACTTCTTAAATCGAAAGGATACGAAATAATCGAGAGAAATTACCGCTTCAGCAGGGGAGAGATAGACGTAATTGCAAAAGATCCAAAAGACGGATACACCGTTTTTGTTGAAGTAAAAGCAAGACAAAACTTAAATTTTGGTCCGCCGGAGTTGGCAATAACAAAATCAAAAATGAAACAGTTAAGAAAATTGGCGGAACTTTATTTATACGATAAATCAATAACAGAACTTGATTGTAGATTTGATGTAATTACAATACTATTCCAATCCAAGAGGAAACCGTTAATAAACCATTATGAAAATGCGTTTATGTGAATACTGAAAAAAGTGCAGTTGGCTGTGTATTCAGTGGCTTTATAGGTGAATTCAATTTTTAATATTTATATAATTATCAATTAAATAACAAAAAGCATGTTAATAGGTGTAATTTTTATTGGTATTGCATTTATTTTTATAACCTATCATAATGGACAATTTTTTCTAAAATCACAGGTAGAACAACGTGCTTATTTCAAGAAAAAATTTGTTCGGTTTGTACCTGGAAATAATTTTGACGATAAGTTTAGAAAATTTGTCAAATTCCAAAAGTTTTCATTTTTCATGGATTTATTTATGTTTTTAATAATCTTAATTAGTTTGTATATAAGATTTGGATAAAAGATGATTTTCAGGACTAGATTAGGTTTATGCAATAATTAAAGTTTGAGCAAAATAATAAAAGAGAAATTCATGATTAATTTTTTAATAAACGCGTTATTTATTTTTATATTAGCCCAAACAGGACGATTTACTGTTAAAACTCCAATTGAGCATCGTGCTTATTTTAAGAAAAAATTTTTAAAGTATTTTTCAGGGGAAAATTTTGATGAAAAATTTAAAAAATTTGCCAAATTAGAAAAGCTAATATTTTACGCTACTTTATTGATGCTTATAATATTTAACACTATTGAGTTTATAAAGTATTGGTGAATAAAACACATGAAATTTAATTTGCTTATTACTTTCTCGAAGCAACTGTGACACTTCCAGCAACATCTGGGATGTAACCGTGATAATGTAACACTGACTGTAGAAAAATTATTAAAAAATGAAATTCATCAAAAAATAGTACTATCCTGTATGAAATTATTAACTATGAAAAACCATTTCTTGGGTGTCACAGCCGTGTCATGACACTAGGATAATATCTATTATAATGTTTGTGTAAAAGATTTAATTAAATACC
>CAZKUR010000106.1:0-12043 GCA_964556005.1 uncultured Ignavibacteriaceae bacterium
TAAATGCTTTCATGGTAAACTCAAGCGGAAATTTTTCATGGACTCCGAATATAGCCGATGTATCCGACCCGACGCCGCAGAAATTACATTCGGTAACGACTATCTCCAGCGATATGATTGCAAAGATTGCTTGGGAAGATACCAGAAACGACGGCGGTGGAATTTATGCACAAAATATAAATCCAAACGGGCAGCTTGGAAATATAGTTACACCTGTTGAATTGGCTTCATTCAACGCAACATCAATCGGCAGCGATGCAAAATTATCATGGTCAACTGCATCTGAAACTAATAATAAAGGGTTTGAAGTAGAGAGAAAAAACAAATCCGATAACGGGAAGTGGAAAGCTGTTGCTTTTATAACTGGAAAGGGAACTACAACAAAAAAGCAGGTATATACGTATATCGATAAACAATTGGAGGACGGAACCTACAGTTACAAATTAATTCAGGTTGATTTCAACGGTTCACAAAAAACTGTCGGAAGCATTGAAGTAACTGTAAATAATATTCCCGATGAATATGCGTTATTGCAAAATTACCCGAATCCGTTTAACCCGGCAACAATAATTTCATATCAAATTCCAAAAGAAAGTTTTGTAAGCTTAAAAGTTTACGATGTAATTGGTAATGAAGTTGCCGATCTTGTTGAAATGAATCAGGCTGCAGGAACTTATAGAATAAACTTTAATGCACAAAATCTACCGAGCGGAGTTTACTTCTACAGGCTGAAAGCTAATAAATTTGTTTCGGTAAAGAAATTAATTGTAATGAAATAACTTTGGCTTACTAAATTTTTTATTGTCCAACCGTCTTTGGTTTTATTAAACCGGAGACGGTTTTTTTATGTCCAATCAACGATTGTGAATTTAGATGGATTTTTTTATTCCGAAAGTTTATGATTGACCATAACGGTTAGAATATTTAATTTTAATTATAGGGAATAAAAGGGAATTAATTATTTCAATTATAAATAAATCTAATAATCCAATAATCTGGAGGGGGCCTACAATGGGAAAAAATCATTTAGTCCTATTTTCACTAATTTCTTTATTCATATTAAATTCTTCATTATTTGCACAAGGCGGTGATCCGGTAACTCCAAACCCAAAAAGTTCATTGCAGATTGATTTCATTAATGAAGCTGCAATGTATTATTTTTTACCAATAGACAATTCCTTCTCGCTCCGGTCAGGTTTAAGCCTTAACTGGAATTATGACGAGAAAAAAAATGGTGAAGGAAATAGTTATCATCAAGATATATACACTCCAAATCCGACAGAAGAAAATATGACTTCTAAATCTATAAATAACAATTATAATTTAACAGCTTCGTCACTAATTTTTTACAGCCTTAATAATTTTGAATATGCCAAGCTTTATTTCGGTGCCGGCCCGGCGTTTATATATTCTTATAGTAAGATGCTGGACGAAGGCTCAGAATTTACCGATTCTACAATTTATTCCAATTCCTATGAAGATGATTTGAAGGAATATGGTATTGGGCTTTCATTGTCTTTATTAGTTCGAAGCCACATTTACAGGAATATTAATTTTGTTGCCGAATATCGTTTCTTAAGTTATTATACGTGGAATATAGAAGATTACAATTCAAACTATTACAGTAAATCTGCTTATCAATCTCAACCATACTATACAATCGACCATCATCATCAGGAAACGAAAGGATGGAAAGTCGATTTCAGCACTATAAAAGTCGGTTTATTGATTGAGCTTTAAATTTTATTTGATAACGTATTTAATCATTTAGTTTTTATTTATTAGACTTGAGATAGAAAATCCAAAAATTTTCTATCTCAAGTCTATTTTATAAATAATTTCATCTATTGTTCTTTGAGATTATAAATCTAAAGATAGAGATGAACTTAATTTGACTTAATTGCAGTGCCTCATTTTGATTTGAGTTAATTGGAATCGCTTGATTTTTTCATTCAATAATTAAAAGCACATTTTACAACCATTTTTGAACTATTAGGATTTCTCAACATGCCAAGTATAACTATTAAAAATATACCTGATAAAATCTATAAGGAACTGAAAATTAAAGCAGCACAAAATAAGAGAAGTCTGAATAATGAGGTTTTATTTTGTTTGGAATCCTATTTAGATAATAGAATGATAGATGTTGAAGAATTAATCAAAGAAGTCAAAAAAATCAGGGCGGGAATTCTCAATAAAATTTCCAACAAGGAAGTGATTAAAGCAAAAAAAAGCGGCAGAAAATGATTGTTATCATTGGATTTCTTTTTACTTGAAAGCTAAAGTCTTTTACTATTTCTCAATTATTCTAATATTATATCTCAGCAACCTAAATATTTCACCCTCATTCAATTCCGTAATCAATCACTCTTTCTTGACTACATAAAACCGTTTATCTATATTTGATTCGCTTTTTTATGAAGATTTCGAACAAAATTAAGGTTTTGAAGCAGATTAACAAGACAATTCTTCCAAGCGGAATCAAGGTTCTTACGGAAAACATTCCTTATGTAAAATCCTTCTCTCTTGGCTTTTGGCTTAACGTGGGTTCGCGTGACGAATCTTTCAAAAATAACGGTATAAGCCATTTTATAGAGCACATGTTGTTTAAAGGAACAAAAAAACGTTCTGCCCGGAGAATAGCAACCGAAATCGAATCTCTCGGCGGATATTTAAATGCATTTACTTCAAAAGAACATACATGCTATTACGGAAGAGGTTTAAGCGAACATCTCCGAAAAACTTTCGATGTAATTTCGGATATGATCCAATTTCCTGCTTTCAAACCTTCTGAAATAAAAAAAGAAGCCGGAGTTGTAATTGACGAGCTGAATGATATTGAAGATAACCCGGAAGAGTTGATCTTCGATAAATTTGAAGAAATTATTTTCAGCGGAAGAAGTTTAAGCCTGCCGATAATCGGTTCTGAAAAAAATATAAACAGCTTCAACCAGGATTCACTCTTCCATTTTGTGAATGAAAATTACGGGTTCAATAAATTGATTGTAGCTGCCTCCGGAAATTTAGATCATAATAAAATTTTGAAATTAGTCGATACTTACATTCAAAAAGATTTAGGCAAATCGAATGTAAAGAGAAAACATTCTTCGGCAGCTAATCTTCCGGGAAAAATAGAAATCATCGATAAAGAAATTCAGCAGGTTCATGCTATCATGGGCAGGTCAGCAGTTGGTTTTAAAAGTGAAGACAGGCAAAAAATTGCAGTCCTTTCTCAAGTTTTGGGTGAAGGCAGCAGCTCGAGATTGTTCCAGGCAGTGAGAGAAAAAAACGGAATTGCTTACCAGGTTAATTCTTTCTTGAATTCTTATTATGATGTTTCTGCTTTCGGTATTTATTTTTCAACAAACGATAAAATGACCGACCGGGCAATTTCGATAATTTTAAGAGAATTGAAAAAGCTTAGAGAAATAAAAATTTCCGAAAGAGAATTAAAAAAAGCTAAGGAAGCAATTAAAGGCAACATTTTGCTCAGCCTCGAAAATACGACTAGCAGAATGATAAGGATGGCTCAATCCGAACTATATTATAATAGAATGATTCCCGTCGAAGAAGTGATAAAGAAAATAGATTCGGTTTCAAGGGAAGATATACTTAAATTGGCAAATGAACTTTTAGATGAAGATACATTTATCAAAATAATTATTAAATCAAAAAACACTAAACTAAAAACCGCCGCTTAAGTGTTTGGGAGTTAAAAATGAAAAATAAAATAATTGAACCGGCGATAAGAACACATGATATAAAATACGCGGTCAGAGATATCGTCGTACTTGCAAAACAAGTTGCAAAGACAGGTAAAGAAATGCTTTATCTTAACATCGGCGATCCGAATTTATTTGATTTTGAGCCGCCCAAAAAAATTGTTGAAGCTACTTATAATGCAATGCTGAAAAATTATAACGGCTATGCACCGTCATCAGGAATACAGTCCGCCGTCGATGCAATCGAAAAAGAAGCGGAAAGGAAAAACATAAAAAACATTCACGATATTTTTGTAACCACCGGCGCAAGCGAAGCAATCGATATTTGTTTAACTGCACTCATTAATAACGGCGAAAATGTTTTAACACCGACCCCTGGCTATCCATTATATACTGCAATTCAAAGTAAGCTTCAGATGATGGAAAATCCTTATTATCTGAACGAAGAAAACGGCTGGCAGCCTGATATCGAAGACATTAAAGAAAAGATAAATGAAAAGACCAAAGCGATTATTCTAATAAATCCCAATAATCCTACCGGCTCAGTTACCGACGAGAAAACTTTGCTTCAGATAATCGATTTAGCGCAGGAACATAACCTCGTAATTTTCGCCGATGAAATTTATGATAAGCTTTTGATGGACGGAAAACAACATATTTCAATTGCTTCATTAAATTCCGATGTTCCCGTTATTACATTCGGCGGATTGTCTAAAAATTATATGGTCCCCGGTTTCAGAATCGGATGGGGAATAGTAAGCGGCAATGAAGTAATATTAAAGGATTATATTGAAGCGATAAATAAACTTTTGCGTGCACGTCTTTCCGCAAACCATCCTGAGCAGTATGCAATTCCCATGGCACTGGATGGAAAGGATGAGCATTTAAAAGAAGTTCTTGCGAAATTAACAAGACGCAGAGATATGACGGTTGAAATGTTGAACAATGTGCCGGGGATTTCATGTGTAAAACCGGAAGGCGCTTTTTATGCGTTTCCTAAATTGCATATGCAAACACCTGACAGCCAGTTTGTAGCTGAGTTAATTTCAGAGACAGGTGTTGTCGTTGTACCCGGAAGCGGGTTCGGGCAAGTGGCTGGCACAAATCATTTTAGAGTTGTCTTTCTTCCGCAGGAAGAAGTGTTGGAAAAAGCTTATAAAAGTATTGCAAGCTTCACGGAAAAATTTTTAGAACGTTACGAGAATGTAACGTCAAAATAATTTTTTAATAGAAGAATAAAGGAGGCTGACCAAAAAAGTAATTTGTCATCACGAGCGAAGTCTGCCTTTGCCAAAGCGGACTACCTGCACGCCTGCGTGTTGGAACACTTCGGTGTGTAAACATGAAGCGTTTCGCGTAGGCAGGCGAAGTGATCTCAACACTTTATAAAAAGCTAAAGATTGCTTCGTCGTTTCACTCCTCGCAATGACAATTTTAATTATATGGTTAACCAGATTTAAAATAAAATAAAAACCGAAAATTTTAGAATTAAGGAAACCGAATGCCGAAGTTAACGATTGATGGAATAGAAGTAGAATTTGAACTGGGGCAGACAATAATACAAGCGGCAAGTAATCACGGTATCGACATACCGCATTTTTGCTGGCATCCAAGTTTGTCAGTTTCAGGAAACTGCAGAATGTGTTTGGTTGAAGTTGAAAAAATTCCAAAGCTGGTTATTGCATGTTCAACTGTTGCAGCCGAGGGAATGGTTGTGCATACCCAATCTGAAAAAAGCATACAGGCAAGAAATGCCGTGATGGAATTTCTGCTTATCAATCATCCGCTTGACTGCCCGATTTGTGATGAAGCGGGAGAGTGCAAGCTTCAGGATTATGCATATAAGCATTCCGTCGGTGAAAGCAGGTTTACTGAAGAAAAAAATCATAAAGATAAAAGAGTTCCACTCGGACCGTATGTAATGTTTGACGGTGAAAGGTGTATTTCCTGTTCTCGATGCATTAGATTCTGCGACGAAATTGCCAAAGATCCGGAATTAACTTTTATTAAAAGAGGGGATAGAGTTACAATTGTAACTTATCCCGGCGAAGAAATGGATAATCCATATTCTCTTAACACTACTGATATTTGTCCGGTCGGTGCATTAACAAGCCGCGACTTCAGGTTCAGGGCACGAGTGTGGGATATGTCAGCAACAAAATCGGTTTGTTCCGGCTGTTCTCGCGGATGCAATTCCGAGATATGGGTTAGAAACAATGAAGTATTGAGAATAACTCCACGCCAAAACGATGAGGTTAACAGCTTCTGGATGTGCGACCACGGAAGAATAGATTTATATAAATTCATAAATGCAGAAGACAGGGTTAACGGTCCTTTTATTCGGAGTGAAGGTACATTAAAAAATGTTAGCTGGGATGAAGCGATTTCCAAAACCGCAAAAGATTTAAAATCATTCTCAAAAGATGAAATTGCATTTGTAGGATCGCCTTATGCAACTTGCGAAGATAATTTTTTGTTTTCCCGGTTTGCCAAAGCATTTGGAGCAAAACATATTGATTTTATGAGGCACACTAATCCGGAATTCGGAGATGAGATTTTAAGAAAGAGCGATGTTACGCCCAATACTTTAGGTGCAGAATTAGTCGGAGTTTCATCATTAAAAGACGGATTAAATTTCAACGGCATTATCAAAGCAATAAATGAGAAAAAAATTAAAGCTCTTTATCTAATAGATGATGATTTGATTTCCGCCGATCCTTCATTGGAAAATGTTTTATCGAAGCTGGACTTATTAATAGTTCATTCAACTAATTTCAATAAAACAACGGATTTAGCAGACATAATTTTCCCTTCCGCTGCTTATGCTGAGAAGAACGGAACATTTGTGAATTTCAACGGAAGAGTTCAAAGATTGAAACCGGCGGCGACGACAACCGAGCTCGATAGATCACTTGATGGAATGGAATTGAGCAGGCTTGATAAATTCGGAACTAAATTCGACAGATGGGGACAAGGAAGAAAAGTCGAAGCAAAATCAACATGGAAAATTATGGCTTTGCTTTCTGCCGCCATGGGAAATAAAATGAAATATAAAATGGCAGAAGAAGTATTTGATGATATTGCTCATTCAATCCCGGCGTTCAAAGATCTGGACTATGATATCATCGGTGAATTAGGAGCTAACTTAAAATTACAAGCGGAACGAAAAGCCGTTAAAGTTTAATCGGAGCAAAAATTTAAATGAGTATATTGACATTAATTATTTTCAGTGTAATTAAAATTTTAATTGTAGTTACCGTCATGTTGTTGACGGTATCATATCTCGTTTACTTCGAAAGAAGAATCAGCGCTTGGACGCAAAACAGGCTTGGCCCGAACCGAGTCGGGTGGGAAGGCGTTCTTCAGCCCTTTGCGGATGTTTTTAAATTATTGTTGAAGGAAGATATAGTTCCGGTAAATGCAATTAAATCGATTCATTTTCTTGCGCCGGTTATTGCACTATTTGTTGCATTCACAACATATGCGGTTATTCCTTTCGGACCTGTAACAAATATATTCGGATACCAAATTCCGCTTGTTGTTGCAGATATGAACATCGGAATTCTTTACGTGTTGGCTTTGACTTCATTGGGCGTTTATGCAATTACGCTTGCCGGATGGTCATCGGGAAGTAAGTATTCTCTTTTAGGAGGAATTCGTTCATCCGCACAAATGATTTCTTACGAAATCTCGATGGGATTTTCTGTGGGAGGCGTTTTATTATTAGCCGGATCATTGAGGCCATATGACATTGTTAATTTACAAGGTGCATGGTTATGGAATGCATGGATTCAGCCGATTGGATTTATAACATTCCTCGTTTCTTCTTTTGCCGAAACAAACAGACTTCCGTTTGATTTACCTGAAGCGGAACCTGAACTGGTCGGAGGTTTTCATACCGAATACAGCAGTATGAAGTTCGCCGGATTTTTCCTCGCAGAATATGCAAACATGATTATCGCTTCGGCATTGATTACTACGCTTTATTTAGGCGGATTTAATATTCCGTTTGTAAATATCAGCGCTTTAGGTTTAGCAGGATGGCTTTCGGTTTTGATTCAAATATTTGCCTTTGTTGTAAAGGTCGGATTGTTACTATTTTTCTTCATCTGGGTAAGATGGAGCATACCGCGATTTAGATATGATCAATTAATGAATTTAGGATGGAAGGTGATGTTCCCGCTTTCCCTTTTGAACATCATCTGGGTAGCGGTTTTGATTATGGTATTTAAAATTTAATTGAATGATTTTTCTTGGCAGTCATGATCCATACCATGACTGGGATTTGATTTCCTTTAAATGTCGAAATCATTTTGTCACGGAATGGCCTGTGACAGTCAGGATAAAATTGTAATTGATAGAATAGGATTTTAAAATGGCAGATAAGAGAAGATTAAAAGATCTAACATTTTTAGAGAAAATATATATCCCGGAAATTGTAAAAGGTTTGATGCTTACATTAAGAACGATGTTTAAACCGAAATTTACAATGGAATATCCCGAAGTAAAATTTATACCTTCTGCTTCATACAGGGGAAGGCCGGTTTTAGTTCAGGAAGAAAACGGTGAAGAAAGATGCGTTGCCTGTGGTTTGTGTTCCAGGATTTGCCCTGCTCTGGCAATTGAGGTGCAAGCAGCGGAAACAGATCGTGAAAAAGAAAGATACCCTGAAAAATTCGAAATAAATATGATAAGATGTATTTTTTGCGGCTTTTGCGAAGATGTTTGTCCTGAGGAAGCAATTGTTATGAGCAAGGATTACGAATTGGCCTTTACGAACCGGGATGACGCAATTTACGGCAAAGATAAATTATTAACTCCTGTCCGGCAATTACAGGACAGAATAAATTTTTTACGGGCTTACAAATAAAAGTTGAGATATTAATAAATTCTCATTAACTTCACAGCCCAATGCTAAAGCGGTTTTACATATTATTGGTTTTTTGTCTATTTTCTACACTTTTTGCACAAAATAAAGTAGATAATTTCGATTTAGCCTGCCCGGAATTTATTCCCCAAAACTCAAGCTTTGATTTATCGATAATTACTTCAAAAGTGTATAAAAATGCTGCAAAATTGAAGCTGTATTTTATACCGGGAAGTAAATTGGAAATTCAGAAGATTGAGTTAAAATCGTTAAACAAGCGCACCAGCGTTCAATTTTCAAGCATGTACATTGATGAAGCGCTAAGCAACGGATACAAGTCCGTAATTAATTTAAATGATACAAATTTTTCTCAAGAAAATTTTTTCCAGGTTCTAATCAAGTTAAAACCTTACGCTAATGATAATGCAGCGTTTAAGTTTTTGGGAGTTTTTACCAGGAACGATTCAATCTTAGGATACTTAAAAACTTCCAACGAGAACCTTCAGCAAAACAGGAAGAATTTAATAACTGCAAAGATCAATTTCTACCAGCCGCAGGAAAATTCCAATAATGCTTTGATGTTCGACAACCTGGGCAAATTCAATTTATCTTTAAAAAATATTAAACCGGATAATTTGTTGACTGAATTTTGGTTTAAGCCAAACGGTAACGATTTTACTTTTTTTAAAATTAAAAATTTACTTACAGGCTCTACCGAGCTTAAACTGAAGATAAATCCGTTTCAAATGCTCACCGCTTCAACAGATAATAATATTCAGGAATTTATTAGCCCGTATTTTGTAAGTATGGGCTCATGGTATCACATTGATATTCAATTCCTCCCTCAACTGCAGTCGATTGTTTTATTCTGCAACGATAAAAAATTTAGCCTGATAAAACTAAATGATTTGTCACAGCCGGATCAATATTCACTTCAGTTTGAAAATAATGTTACGGAAGGTAAAGTAAATAAAACTTTTCAAATTGATCTTCTAAGATTCATTGAATTAAATAATACTCTCGAAGTCGCTTTCGCAAATAAAAATTACAGCGATTTTCTTTCTGACAGTTCGCACGTGATTTATACATTTAATTTTGCGGATGAGCAGGAACTTCAAAAATCAATAGAATATTTTAGCACGGATTTAGGAAATGTTGAATTGACTAATTCCGATGCGCCGATTTTTGCCAGGGCTCCGGATTTAAATATTTCCATTTCGAGTCAGTCTTACGAGTTAACCTGGAACGGCGGCGATTATAAGCAGGCTCAAAAATATGTCCTGCAAAAATCGTTGGGCGGATCAAATTATTCGGATATCAGCACACGTCTTGCAGACAATGAACCTTCACGCACTTATTCTGTGATCGATTCAAAAGATGAAAATGCCGATATAGTTTTTTACAGGGTTAAACAAGTTAATAAAGACGGTTCGATTGTTTATTCCTCATCTGTTAAAGTCGGCCAGGGTAATACGGAACCTTTTACACTTGCTCAGAATTATCCCAATCCATTTAATCCCAGGACGAGCATCGAAGTAAATTTATTAGAAGATGCCGATGTGACAATTACAATTTATAACCTGGAAGGAAAAGTAGTGGAACAGTTGTTTAAGGGAGCATTGGCAAAAGGGACTCACAATTTTATTTTTGATGCAACAAACCTTCCATCCGGAATTTATCTTTATCAAGTTACCACGCCTGATTACTCGCTAACCCAAAAGATGGTCCTTACTAAGTAATTAAAGCAATTGAACGCGGATTTAATGGATTGCGCTGATTCTCACGGATTTAATCCGTGTAAATCAGCGTCATCCATGTCTATTAATTTCATAGAAGAAAATAAATTTATTCTTATTCAATTAATCTTTCTTTATATTTGTATTATCCTGCCACAAAAAGTAGATAGGGAGAATGCTTTCAAAAGTTTTATCAAGCGCTACTTACGGCATCGACGCATATCTTGTTGAAGTAGAAACAAATGTTGAAAGAAACATTCCTTCTTTCATAATTGTCGGACTTCCGGATAATGCCGTAAAAGAAAGCCGCGAGAGGGTAACGGCGGCAATAAAAAACAGCGGCTTCAATTTTCCAATGAACAAAATAACTGTAAACCTCGCCCCGGCCGATATAAAAAAAGAAGGGAGTTCATTCGATCTTGCTTTAGCTGTCGGCTTGCTATCCGCTATAGATATTATTTCCAATCCGGATGATTTAAAAGATGTTGTTATTTTAGGAGAGCTTTCTTTGGATGGGAAGCTTCGTGCAATTAAAGGTGCACTGCCTATTGCCGTCGAAGCAAAGAAAAAAGATATTAAAAAAATTATACTTCCGGTTGAATCCGCAAATGAAGCGGCTATTGTAGATGGAATAGAAGTGTATGGAATGGAATCGCTGCAGGAGGTAGTTGAATTTTTAAACGGCAAACTGGAAAAAGAAAAAACAATTTCAAGTAAAGAAGAAATTTTTTCAAGCATCAATCAATATCATCTCGATTTTTCCGATGTAAAAGGGCAGGAAAATGTAAAGCGTGCATTGGAAGTTGCAGCAGCAGGCGGACATAACATTTTGATGATCGGCCCTCCCGGTTCCGGTAAAACTATGCTGGCAAAAAGACTGCCTTCAATTCTTCCGCCATTAACTTTCGATGAAGCGCTGGAAACCACAAAGATACATTCAGTTGCAGGGATACTTCAAAAAGACAAAGCCTTAATTACTGAAAGACCTTTCAGGAGTCCGCATCATACTGTATCTGATGCTGCTTTAGTCGGCGGCGGATCGTTTCCGCGTCCGGGAGAAGTTTCTTTTGCACATTACGGAGTTTTATTTTTAGACGAGCTACCTGAATTCAAAAAAAATGTACTTGAAGTTTTGCGACAGCCGTTGGAAGATTCCAAAGTTACAGTAAGCAGATCGAAATTATCATTGGAGTTTCCTGCGAACTTTATGCTTGCTGCTGCGATGAATCCCTGTCCATGCGGTTACTATACGGATCCGAACAGAGAATGTACATGCGCACCTCCTCAGATACAAAGGTATATGGCAAAAATTTCCGGACCTTTATTAGATAGAATCGATATTCATATTGAAGTGCCTGCAGTTAAATACAAAGAGCTTTCCGCAGAAACAAAAAGCGAAAAATCAAGCGATATTAGAGAAAGAGTCATCAACGCAAGACAGGTTCAGTTAAAAAGATTTTCAAACTCCGATAGAATTTTTAACAACGGCGATATGGGCTCCAAAGAAGTGAGGCAGTACTGCAAATTGGATTCCGCCGGTTCCGAACTTCTTAAAATGGCAATGATGAAACTGGGACTCTCTGCAAGAGCATACGACAGAATCCTAAAAGTCAGCAGAACAATCGCAGACCTTGACAACGCAGAATCTATTTTACCGCAGCATATAAGCGAAGCGATTCAGTATAGGAGTTTGGATAGGGAGTTGTGGAAACATTGAG
>CAZKUR010000107.1:0-10775 GCA_964556005.1 uncultured Ignavibacteriaceae bacterium
TATAGTCGAATCGAGATCGTTCGATATCATGAATTTATTTTTCACTCCGTAATATGCTATTCCCAAACGATTTGATATTGTTAGTTCTTCGGGAAGAACATATTCTTTTAAATTACCGCTGTTATTCAGAAGAGCTTTTATAAATTTTAATGCGGTAGAGTCGGGCAGATTTGAAGCGGTAATATTTATTGAGAAAATAATTACTGAGAAGAAAATAAATTTAGACTTGTTTTCCATTGACTTATAACGGATAGTTAGTATTAGACTGCTCTTATTATAATTTGAAATTTTCAGTTTAAAAGGAAAAAACAATTTATTTATTACTATCGCTTATTTATTCTTTACTTTTTGAAATACAAATAATTATCCGAAGTAAATTCTCCTCTCAAAGCGATAAATATTGCATCGCCTTGCGGCGAAGCAAACGGACCGCCTGTTAATGAAGAAGGTCCGCCGAATTTATATTTTATTCCAATTTTATATTCGCCTTCCGGCAAGCGTTTAAAATGATAAAAGGCTAAACCTGTCGGAAGATATTTTTTCGATTTGCCGGGCTCAATCTCCTCTAAATCAGATCTATTAATTAGATTATAAGTACCGGCATCGCATCCTAAATCTATTGCATTACCGTATACGCGCCTATTATCTTTAAATACAAGCGGTTCGATTAGATAATGACATCTAAATTGTTTAATTATATAAATAATTGTATCGGAAAGATTTGTAACAGTAGAGTATACTGTAACAATATCTCCGTCAAAATTTAAACTATCAAGATGAATATCAATAAGCTTATTTTTATCAGCAAATTTTTTTAAATGTAATTGGTATTTTTCAATTTGAGGTGTACTAACCAGGTCTGCACTATAATCCTTTAGCTTTAAGTTCTTTGTAAAGACTTTGCTGCTGCCTGTAAAATCAATTGTATCATTGTAATCCTTATATCCAATATATTTATATGAGGCTATAAACTCCCCTTCCGGAATCCTTTTAATTTCATATTCACCGTTTTTATCCGTCGCTGCGCCAAGTTTCAAATTTCTCAACACTGCATCGACAGGACTACCTGGTATTAAGTCTCTAATTATTACGAGTGCACCAATTAAATTTTCGCCCGTTCTCCAATCCATAACTTTTCCTTTTAGCGTATATGTATCCTGAGAAAAAATTGATGCAGAAAAGAGAAAGATGAAAAACAAAATATATTTTAACTGTAATAGATTCTTTAACATGTTATTTTTCTCGAAGTATAATTTTTATTGTATTTATTTCGGATGAGACCATACCGGAGGATTGTTTTTGAAGAATTTTCCATTTTATATACGGCTTGATACCCATTGATGTCCCTAATTTGAATGACTATAAGAAAAGTAAATCTAAACTTTTTCTAATACAAGGATAAGATTCGGTTGTACCTTAAAAGAAGGCTGCAAGCGCTTCGTTTTTAAGAAAAGCATTCTCACTTTATAATAATAAATTTTGACTTTTAGCTTTCCACATACGCTAAAGTTTTTTAACCGAAACAAAGCGCGGGTTAACTTCGATGGATAAATTGACTCATTGAACTTCCGTTAAAACCGAAATTATATTTCTTTCCTTCAGCAGCTTATGAATTTTATCATAAGAGCCTTCCTGCATCCCGATAAATTCCGGCGGGCAAATTCCTTTTTGAGTAAAATGTTCTTCCAGCACTAATCTTGCGGCAGCAGTACATGTATATCCTGTTGTTCTTGCCATGGAAGTTGTTTGGGATTTTTCGTCGTACTTATCGAATAGATTATATTTAAATTTTTTCTTTTCCCCTTTATCTGTTCCGCTTATAATAATTTCCATAACCGTGAATTCTTTTTCATCATCTTCAAGTTTCCATTTGGGGAAAATTATTTTTTTTGTCATTTCAAGCGGGCTCATAACAGCTCCGCCAATTTCAATTTTTTCCTTGCTGAAAAAACCTGTTTCTCTTAAAACTTTAACATATTCGGTATGACCGGGATATCTCAAAGTTTTTTCTTTCATATTCGGGATTTTCATTGTCTTAAGCAGAGTTCTAAGCCCGTCTGTATTAAAAGCTTCCAAGGTTCCAATGGGTTCGATATTCACCAGTTCAATATCGGTAAGCGCTTCTTTGTGTTCAAGCTTTCCGTTGATAACCATTCTTGCCGGGCGTGTATACTCTTCGATAACATCGCTGGGAGAAAAAGGAGCTTTATACTGGAACGGCCAATTTCTTTTATACGGCAGGCCACCTACCATGCATTCAAAATTCTCGACATCGATTAATTTGGAATAATGCCCGAGAACAATATTACTTAAGCCGGGAGCAACCCCGCAGTCGACGATTGCAGTAATATTTTTTTCTTTTGCCAAACTATCCAGTTCAAACGGATCTTCGTCAAAGAAGGAAATATCGACAACGTCCTTGCCTGCGTTAATAATTTTTTTCAGGGTTTTGTATCCCATATATCCCGGGACAGCACCTATAACAAGATCACAGCTGTCCAATTCATTCAAAAGGGAAACTTCATCTTCCAGGTTGATTATCTTTGTTTCAAGGAGATGATGCTTTTTCAAATTGTCCAGTTTATCTTTGTTCAAATCGATAACCGTAATTTGGTATTCGAGGCATAAATCCGCTGCAATAGCGCTGCCTACCATACCGGCACCTAAAACAACTGCTTTTTTCATTCCGCTAATAAAATTTATTTCTTAATATTTAAAAACCTATTAGTCCATTCATAATACCGGTTATAAGTCCGAATGCTAGTTGAACAACCCGGTGAGAAACAACAACTGAAAATCACACTGCCTGGAATTTTTTAGTGGATGGTTTTCAGCCACAGCCGCAACAAGTACAAAACTTACAACAGCACCGTGAATAAAACCTTTCACAACACCATCTGCTAAAATACTCAAAAATTCGTGAACTTGTAAAGCAATGATAATCTATGTATAAATAAGCGCAAATAAAATCCCGTCTGAAATATTGATCATGTTCTCCTCTGGATTTCAAAATGAATATTACTCGGACAGATTTTGAAGTCGGATAGAATTGAATTTTAAGTTTAATACTTAATCATATTGTTTTAATTACTTTTTAAATTAAAAACAAAGTAATAAACATCAATTTGATGATAAGCACCTAAAACAGTTAAAAATTGGTTTTTATTTTTCCCCAAAAAAGAATTTCAAAAATGTAATTGCCGTCCGAATAACCGACCTCTTAGCAACAAGATTCCGGTTGAGCAAAAGAAGAATTTCTTTATTATAAAATGAGGATAAAAACTTTACTATTCTGTGCTTATATCAACATCGTCCAATTTCCATTGAAATGCTTCGTACCTATAAGAAAGGACGAATGATACAGGTATGGTTTTAGCAGGATAGTATCCTTTCAAAACAAGATCGCCTTTATCGGAAATAACAGGCACTTCGCTGAAGACAAGTCCAAATGATTTGGAAGGGGTCAGGTCAATATTTTTATCTTTATACTCATTGAATTTACTCTGGAGTTGGCTCTCCGAAGTTTTCAATCTCCAATTCCTGGAAATTTCTTTATACAGATCAAAAAAGGTCCCTGCATTTATTGACTGGGCAATAAGTACAAGCGACGAATCGGCCATGTTTTTAAGGGTGTCGAGCGGAGGAATAGACTTAGCAAGTTCTTTACTTGCATCTGAGGCAAGCTGAGTTTTTACACCCAAAATTTTCCAATCATCGCCTTCGGAAATAAAAACCACGTCGACTTCAGAAACATTTCCCGTCGAATTATTTATTCGTCCCAACAATTCAACTAAATTATCGGAGATGGTTCTTGTTTCCCATTGTGCAGATCTAAAATCGACCTCTGCCATCCGGTTAATAAATTTTTCCTGCTGGATGGGAGTCATTGTGTTTTTTAAATTGTTGGAAAGGTAATTGATAGCTACTAAATAATTATTTTGCTTGGCAGCTTCGAAAAATTTATTTGCTTTATCTGTAAAATCATAAGACGAACTGTTGAATACGAAAACAAAAACCGCGCTTATAACAACTGCTATTAAAAGCCAGATGATTAAGTCTTTTATCGTCAGCCGTCTCTTTTTATGTTCTCTTCTCTCTTCCATTTCTATGCATAATAATTAAAAGTTTAACATAATAAGTAATTATTTATTTTTCAAATAAAAAATATGTAAGGAAATATAAATAGACGAAATAGAGCAGAGAGATTGCTTGAAAAATAATTCTCTACTATTCCGGTCTTTAATTATTGCGGGACTTGAATAAAATTTTGTTTAGAACTGCCTTGGCAACTACCGTAATTTTATCTTTTGTGAAGCCGTATTCCTTGAATATAATTCCGCCGGGAGCGGACGCACCATACTTTTCAATACTTATACATACTCCGCGCGGGCCAACGAACCTTTCCCAGCCCTGGCTTACTCCGGCTTCAATCGATATTCTTGCTTTAACCCGCGGCGGGATTATTTTTTCTTTGTATTCTTCGGACTGCTGGTCGAATAATTCCCAGCTTGGGAAACTAACCACTCTTGTTCTAAAGCCGTCTGCTTCAAGTTCATTGCCTGTTTCTAATGCGAGATGAACTTCCGAACCTGAAGCCATTAAAATGATTTCGGGCGTACCGGCACTGTCTTTTATAACGTAAGCGCCTTTTGAAAGATCTCTTGCGCTTGGATTTTCACCCGGATCAAGAACCGGCAATCCCTGCCTTGTTAAAATAACTGCAACCGGGCCTCCTTTATGTTCAATCGCTGTCTGCCATGCATATGAAGTTTCATTTGCATCGGCGGGACGGATTACGGTTAAATTCGGAATTGCCCTTAATGATGCAAGATGTTCTATAGGCTGGTGCGTCGGTCCGTCTTCTCCAAGGCCGATACTATCGTGCGTAAAAATAAAAATCGGCTTTACTTTTGAAATTGCCGCCAGTCTTAATGCAGGCCTTAAATAATCCGAGAAGATCAAAAATGTTCCGCCGTACGGAATTACACCACCGTAAATCGCCATGCCGTTTAGAATGCTTGCCATGCCGTGTTCTCTTATTCCGAAGTGGAAATTTTTTCCTATACGGTTTGAAGCTGAAAAATTATCGGAAGTTTTAATATAAGTATCATTGGAAGGAGTGAGATCTGCAGAGCCTCCTATTAATGTTGGAATCAAATCCGCCAATGTATTTATAACTACACCTGATGCAGCTCTTGTTGATATCTTTTTCCCTTCATCGTGAAAAACCGGAAGCTTAACTTTCCATTCATCTCCGTAATCTCCTCTGAGCAATTCGATTAATTTCTTTGCCTCGAAAGGATATTTTTTTTCGTATTCTTTAAACATCGCATCCCATTCGTCGTTATACCGTTTACCGGCTTCTTCCACTTTTTTAAAGCTTTCTGATACTTCCTCGGGAATAAAAAATGTTTTATCTGCAGGCCATTTTAATTTTTCTTTAGTCAGCTTAACTTCTTCTTCGCCTAAAGGAGATCCGTGCGCAGAAGAGGAATCCTGTTTATTAGGGCTGCCGTACCCGATGTGAGTTTTGGAAATGATAATAGAAGGCCTGTTCGATTCCAGTTTAGCATACTTTACGGTTTCCTCAATTACTTTTAAATCATTCACATCATCTATATATTGAACATGCCAGCCGTAAGCTTCGAATCTCTCGCCAACATCATCGGAAAAAGATAAAGCAGTTGAACCGTCGATTGTAATGCCGTTGTTATCGTAGAAAAATATTATTCTTCCCAATTTTAAATGACCGGCTAAAGAAGCAGCCTCATGCGAAATGCCTTCCATCATGTCGCCGTCGCTGCATATCCCGTAGATATAATGATCGAAAATTTTAAATTCATCTTTATTGAAATTAGCCGCAAGATATTCCTGCGCGATTGCCATCCCTACAGCGTTGGCAAAACCCTGTCCAAGCGGCCCGGTAGTGGTCTCGACTCCCGGAGTCATACCGTATTCCGGGTGACCGGGTGTAATGCTTTTCCACTGCCTAAAATTTTTAATATCATCGAGGGAAATTTTATATCCGCATAAATGCAGTATGGAATAAAGCAGCATACTTCCGTGCCCGGCGGAAAGAATGAACCTATCGCGGTTCAACCATTTGGGGTTAGCCGGATTATGCTTCATTAAATTTGCATAAAGTTCAAATGCAATTGGGGCGCAAGCCATCGGCATCCCCGGATGGCCCGAATTTGCCTTTTGAACTGCATCAACGGCTAAAAAACGTATCGTATTTACAGCAAGTGAATCTAATTTCGCCGAGAAAACAGGCATACTAATCTCCGATTTTTTTTTGCTTTTAAATATAAAAAATTCTTTTGTGTTTTATCATTGTTTTTTGAATCTTGCACCCGATTATTTTCCTCATTTTACTTTCTCTAAAGATAAAATAAAATGTGATTGAAACCATGAATTAAAATTAATAATTTTTAAGAGGATTATTTAAATGAAGCTATCGACTAAACTCACCATCGGTCTAGTGTCTCTTATTCTTCTTCTAATTATTGGTATTTTTACCGGTATTCTCAAACTTAATATAATAACTTCAAGCCGTGAGACTCAGCACAAAATCGTGCTGCAAAAAATTGAAGAACTGGGCAACCTTGAACTCGTCAAATTTAATTATAATGACGTTGTCGAAGAAGCAATAAAAAGAAAATTTCTCAATGTTGATCAATTGGCTCCCGACAGCAAAGTTCTTTTGATTATAGCCGGTGAAGCAACAGCATGCATTGATTTAACCAAAGTTGCTGAAAATGATATAACTGTCGATGAAAACGAGGTTAAAATTGTTCTACCCAAACCTGAATTATGCTATGTTAAAATTGATCACAGCAGATCAAAAATCTACGATGCTAATTTTACAGCACGTGTTTTGAATCCCGAGCTCATTGACGAAGGCTTTAAAAATGCAGAAACAAGAATTAGAAATGACGCTATCAATTACGGGATTTTAGATCAAGCCAAATTGAATTCAAGGAAAATATTAATTCCTTTATTTGAAGAAATTACTCACAAAAAAATTATTATTTCATTCAAGGGATAAGAATGAATCAAAAAATTTTACTTTTTATATTTTGAAATAAATTCTTCCACTTCCGGCAGCCCGCCCTGAAAAATCAAATACCCGTTGCTTGGTTCGCGTTCGGTGATTTCACCGGCGATAGGCGTCAGCATAATGTCTTTAACTTTTTGAAGATCGTTTGTTTGTCCTAAGGCCCAGCACAGTTTTACATAAGCAACTTCGGGAAGCATGTTGGCTGCAGGGACCACACCTAATTCCATCATATCCCTGCCGGTATCGTAAACATACATTTGAACGAAACCCCAGAGAGTTTGAACAGTCATATAAACTGCAATGTTTTTTTCGTGCGCTCTTTTTAAAGCGGGATACAACGGTTTATTAACATGCCCAAGACCGGTACCTGCAATTACAATTCCTTTATAGCCGTTATCAATTAAAGAGTCTATAATGTCGGGTCTCATATTAGGATAATAGTAAACGATGCTTACCTTTTCTTCAAATGAAGTATTAACGATTACATTTTTATCACTGCGGCGTCTTTTATAATCCTGTCGCAACGGTGTGATACTGTCTTTGCTGACTTTAGCTATCGGGATATCACCGATGGTTCTAAAAGTTGAGCGGTAGCTTGAGTGCATTTTTCTTACGCGCGTTCCTCTGTGAAGCAAACCGTAAACATCCGAAGTCGGGCCGAACATACAGACCATTGTCTCGGCTATATCGCTTTCGGCGGCTGTTTTTACTGCATGAATTAAATTCAGCGCTGCATCCGATGATGGCCTGTCGCTCGAACGCTGCGAACCGACCATTACAATAGGTACCGGGGAGTTTTGAACCATAAAAGAAAGTATTGCCGCGGTATGATGCATTACATCCGTGCCATGCCCGATTACAATTCCCTGAACACCTTTCTCAATTTCTTTTCCGATTGCCTGTGCTGTACCAATCCATTGTTCCGGCCCCATATTTTCACTAAAAACTCCGTAAAGCTTTTCCGTTTCCAGGTTGCAGTAATCCGCTAATTCGGGAACTGAACCATAAAGTTCACCGGGCGAAAATGCCGGTATCACGGCGCCGGTTCTGTAATCAAGCCTGCTCGCAATCGTACCTCCCGTGCCGAATAATTTCACACGCGGCTTTTTCGGATCATAAGGAAATTCTTTTTCGGGAATTTTATAATGAGCTTCCCTCCTGCCTGAAATTTTAATATCCTCAATATTTTTTGCAGCAATTCCTACATTATAACCTGAGCGCAACTTTAGAACTACATGATGCTGGTCTGCTGTTTCCGAACGGGGCAGTATCAATCCTTTAAACGTTCCTCTTAAAGTTTTTATCTCAACGTCGCTCCAGACAAGTGCATTAAAATTTTTTAATGTGCTTAACGCTTCGCCTTTATATCCTTTAAATGAATTATTGTCTTCCATTATTTAGTTTCCTCTGAAATAAAATTAATCTGTTTTTCAACATCGGCACCGTTGGCTCTTCCGCGAAGCTTTCCCATTATCAGCCCGATTAAAATTTTTTGTTTGTTCACCGGATTTGTTATGCTCATATTTTTCATTTCAAACTGCGACTGTTCTTTCGCAAATAATATTTCTTCATTTGCCGCCGGTTCAAATACTTGCTCCAATTCAAGTATGCCGGTAAACAAATAATTCTCCATTACGTGATAAACCCCGTCTTTAACTATTTTTCCATCTCTTAAAGCCATAAAAATTTGTTTCATTATTTCTATCGATAACATACCGGTTTTAAGTTTTTTCTTTAATAATCTTTTCGGGTATTGAATAAACGCAACAGAAGCCAGCACAGGGTTTATTTTCCATTCATTCACAACATATTTAAACAATTCGGCATATTTTGAAACAGAAAGTTCCTCGACAACATCCGCAGGTACATTCAACTCACGGTACCATTTTTCTCTTTCCCAAACAGGCTCCGGAATTTCTGATCTGATTCTTTCAATCCTTTCATCTGCAATAATCTTCGGAGGCAAATCGGTATCGGGATACATCCTATCCGGGCCCGGAAGAATTCTTTCAAACCCGTTTGTTCCGTCGCTAAAAGCCTGACGTGTCTCAGAAGGGATACCAACCGTGGCTTCTTTAGCCCTGATAATAATTTCATTAACTGCAGTGTTTGAATCCCGTTCGTCTCCCCAAACAACCACTACCGTATCTTCATCAGATGCATTGACTGCCTTTTTTATTTTCTGCCATTCGAAAGAAGTTAAAGTTTCACCGGTAGCGTCGGAGTGAATTATATTTGGGATTGTAGAAAGGCATGCAATAACTCTTACTCTATCCGAAATTTCTTTGGAGAAGTAAGTTCCGGTTTGTGTCTGCCAGTTTAACAACCCTGAAAATTTCTTTAGAAGGACACATTTAACAACCCATTCTTTTTCAACGGCATCTTTAACAGGCTGGTAGTTTGCGGTCCGAACAAATTTAGTTATATCATCTGAGTATGCTTCAAATGTTTCTGGAGTTACTCCTCTTTTCTTCAGCTCTTCCCTTAATTTTAAAAGATTCCATTGGCGCATTGATTCATTATAAGTAAGAATCGGAATTTTTTTGATTTTCGGAACACCTTTGATCTCAATTCTTGTTCCGCCTGTAACGCTCACATTTACATCCTCGCGTGCAGCACCGATACCGGTTCTAACTTTGCCGGTGCTTCTAACTAACCTTCTGCACATTTGCCCCACCTCTGCTGCCTCAAGCGGAGTACGCATATCAGGGCCGGTAACAGTTTCTATCAAAGGCATTCCGAGCCTGTCGGTTAAATAAACTCTTTGATGCCCGATGTCGCTTACCTCCCGGCATGAATCTTCTTCGATTGAAACTTGAACAATATCGATTTGCCTGTCCTTATATGGAACCTTTCCATCTAAGGCAAAAATTGCCGTTCGCTGAAATCCTGTAGGAATACTTCCGTCAAGATATTGCTTCCTTGCAATATGAAGTTCATCCACAACATTGCATCCGTATAAAAAGCCTATTTCTAGACCGATGTCGAGTGCATCCTCATTTATTAAAAAAGGAGGAGTATCATCCATTTCATATGTGCAGACAGTTTCTCTTTTAATGCGGTAAATAATTTCTTTTTTTGTTTTGAATTCCATTAATGCGGTACCGTCATATTCGCCAAGCTCGGAAAGAGTCGGACGCATGTGGCGCAGAATTTCAGCATCATATTTATCGCTGTATTTGCCTGCAGGACATCGGCAGAATAGTTTTTTTTCGGTTAAAAGCTGCTGGTGAATTTCAAGTCCCGATTTGAATCCGACGGCTGCATAATCTTCATCCGTCATTTCTTCGAAGGGTTTAAAAACGAAGTCGTACATTTAACAATTCCATAAATTACAGTACAATTGCCAGCCGATCAGAAAATTTTTGTCATCACGATCCCGACTTTAGCAGGGAGAAGTGATCTCAAGCGTTAAGTAATAACGTGGTTAGATTGCTTCACTTCGTTCGCAATGACTTTTTCTTTACCTTTCTGTCAGCCTCATAAAAATTAAAATTTAGAACTCTAAATTAAGCCTTTGAAATGATAAAACCATGAAAGGATTTTAATATTACTTTTATAATGTTGAAAATCTTATCAACCGCCATTGCGAGTTCACGAAAAAGGCTTTGCCTTTATTTATCAGATGAATGACAATTTTTAAATCAATTGGATAATCCTAAATAAACTCAGAAATCATTTCAGCTGTCTTTGCGAATCCAATAGGGTTCAAACT
>CAZKUR010000107.1:10875-11998 GCA_964556005.1 uncultured Ignavibacteriaceae bacterium
TCAAACATGGAGATTACTTCACCCGGCTTTCTAACGCTAAAGACCATGAAGCCGGGTTCGTAATGACTTCTCATTTTTGTGGAAACACACTGCAAGTAAGACAATAAAAGATGATATCTTTTCAGCGTAAAAAGCACTGAGCAAAGATGTCATCTTTCAATTTGTTTAAATTTAGTATCTAATTTTTACAGCCTCAAACCTTTAGGAACAATAAAAACCTCCATCAAATCAAAAAACCATTGTACCAGCAAAGCTAAAACCGCTGCGGGAATTGCACCTTCAAGAATTAATGGAACGCTGTCTAATCTTATTCCCGTTAAAATAGGCTGGCCGTAACCGCCTGCACCGATTAATGCACCGAGCGTTGCGGTTCCGACATTTATAACCGCAGATGTTTTTATTCCTGCCAAAATCGATTTGGATGCAATAGGCAGCTCAATCAATCTTAATTTTGAAAATGAAGTTAATCCTAAAACCGAAGCGGATTCTTTAATGCCCGGTTCGATATTATCCAAACCGGAATAAGTATTTCGTACTATCGGAAGAAGGCTGTATAAAAATAAAGCAACGATTGCAGGCCACGAGCCGATTCCGATTAATGGTATCATAAATACAAGAAGAGCAAGTGAAGGAATTGTTTGAATTACTCCGACTGTTCCAAGAATAATATTTCCGGCTTTCTTATTTTTATGCGCGATAATCCCAAGCGGAATTGAAAATATAATTGCTGAAAATAAAGAAATTAAAACAAGGAATAAATGTTCTTTAGTTCTTTTTATTAATCGCTCCCATAAAGTATTTTGTATTACTTCGGTTTTTATTGAAAATTTATTTTTTATGAAATTAGAAGCGACAACCTGTTCCGGGACTTTATCGATCTTTACATCCGCATTCATTTCGATCATTGCAGGTTCATCGACAGCACCTTTTAATTTTAAAATTGATTTCAAAGTTAACGGGCATTTTTTATCCAACTCTTCACGATAAAGAATCACAGCTTTGTATTCGGGGAAATAATGAAGATCGTCTTTAAGTACTTTTAAATTATAATATTTTATTTCCGCATCTGTTGAATAAAAATCCGTAACATCAATTGAACCGTTGGCAATGCCTCTGTATGCGA
>CAZKUR010000108.1:0-11969 GCA_964556005.1 uncultured Ignavibacteriaceae bacterium
AATCAATTAACGCAAATGAAGATGATTTAATAGCAGTACATGATGCAGCAAGGCCACTGCTTCCAGGTAATGTTTTAACAAATGCTATAAATACCGCAAAAGAAAAGGGGAATGCCCTGGTCTGCATTAAAGCAAGAGACACTTTGTTAAAAGGAAATAAATTTGTTGAAGAATATGTGGACAGAAATGGAATCTATTATGTTCAGACACCGCAGATTTTTAAGTACTGCGACTTGATGAAAGCAATGAAAAAAGCATATGAAAAAAATTTCGTCGGCACTGATGAATCGATGCTTGTTAAAGAAATTGGTGTAAAGATAATTATAGTTGAAGGTTCTATGCTGAATTTTAAAGTTACTACTAAGACTGATATTGAGATGTTTGAAAAGTTATTAAAAGCATAAAATAAATTTTTAGACTAAATCAACAAATTGTCCGTGGATTAAATTTATTAGTTCCATGGGCAAGATTTTCACCTGCATCCCCCTTATACCTGCACTAACATAAATCTCTTCAAAAAGCTGTGCGGTTTCATCAACATAAGTTGGATATTGCTTTTTCATACCGATTGGAGAACAGCCTCCGCGGATAAATCCTGTTAAATCGAAAAGTTCTTTCATCTTTACCATTTCGATTTTTTTGTTACCGCTTGCAGACGCAGCTTTTTTTAGATTTAATTCCAAGCTCACCGGAATGCAGAAAATATTTATGCCGTTTTTATCTCCTGTTGCAACCAGAGTTTTGAATACGGAATCTTCAACCGCGCCGATTTTTTGTGCGACTGAAATTCCGCTTAAATCGTTTTCATCTACTTCATACGAGTGCGTTGTGAATAAAATGTTGTGTGATTCTAAAATTCTAATTGCGTTAGTTTTAGCTTGTTTCATTTTTATTGATTGGGAAGTTCAGTTGAATTTGCATTTTCAAACTTTACGAATTCATCATACTTGAGATCATAATTCTCTGCTTTTAATAAAAATTTTGTGTAAGAGTTTTGAGGATTTGAAAATATCTTAGTGGTTTTTCCTTTCTCGACAAGTTCTCCCTTGTAAATTATCAGAACTTCGTCCGTTAATTTCCTTAATGCTTTTAAATTGTGTGCTATCACGATGAGAGTAATGTTCTGATTTTTATTTATTTCCAGCAATAAATTAATCAAGTTAAGCTGCGATTCAATATCTTGTGCAGAAAGCGGTTCATCAAGAATTAATAATTCTGGTTCTACAATTAGTATCCTTGCCAGTGCCGCACGCTGCTGCTCGCCACCGCTTAAAGCATAACACTTTTTGTCCCATAATTCTTTATTCAGCTTAACTGAATTTAAAATTTCTTTGGTTTTATTTTCAGCATCTTTTTTATCATTTAAAGTAATTAAAGAAGTCTCATAAACAATTTCAAAGACTTTTCGAAAGGGATTTAAAATTTCACCGTTATTCTGAAATAATATTTGAACAGGTTTCGATTTTAGTCCGGTCCAATCTTTTAAGTAGTTATATTTTATTTCCCCGGCTGAAACTTTTTTTATTCCTGCTAATATCTTCGCGAGTGTAGTTTTGCCGCCACCCGACTCGCCGCTGACGCCTAATATTTTTCCTCTTTCAAGTTCGAAAGAAATATCATTTAAGATAAAATTATTCTTCGATTTTTTTGAAACAAAATAGCAGAGATTTTTTACTTCCAGTAAATTCACTTATTAAACCCTTCCCGGATTTTAAGAAAAGCAGAAATAATGCCATCGTTTTTATTTTCAAAGAATTCCTTTTTCGAATAAAAAGATGAAAGTCGGCCTTCATTTAAATAAGCGATTTTGTCGCTTACCTTTTCGGCGAAATCAATATCTTGAGTAACAAGCAGCACACTATTATTATTTGCGTTAGCAAATTCTTTTAATTTTATAAGAAATAAATTTGCAATTGCCGAATCGATTCCTGAAGTAGGCTCGTCGAGAATAATTATTTCCGGGTGTGCAAGCAGCGCTAAAACAAAACTAATCCGCTGAGCCATTCCACCACTGACTTCATATGGGTATAACTTATACAATTCCTTTTCTTCGGGAAGTATAAAATATTTTAGAAGAGGTGAAATTTCCTCCTTCTTTTTTGCGAGGTGTTCAAAATAATATTTAAAAGTTTTCAGCGGATCGAACGAATTGGCTGCATCCTGGAAAACATATTTAATTTTTTTCCGTCTAATGTCCAGCAGCTTATCTGAATTAAGTTTCAGCAAATCATTTTCATCAAATAAAATTCGCCCTTTAACGGAATAAGATTTTTCGTCAAGAAGTTTCGTAATAGATTTAATAAGGGTTGACTTGCCGCTTCCGTTTTTTCCTAAAATCGTAAAAATTTTATTGGGCTCTAATGAAAGCTGAATATTGACTAAAAGAATTCTTCCGTTTTTTGGCCCGGTTAATTTAATTTCCTGAATGTCGGCGTTTAACATTGGTTTTACGAAGTATTTTTTGTATTTATCAAACAAAATAATAAATTGCGTCTAAAATTAATAAGAATTATTCACTTCACGCAGTTTATGAAGCGGAAGCTTTTAATCGTTTTAGTTTTGGTCACTACGGTATTTTTAGTAAGCTGCGGGAAAAAACCCCCAAAACATCCCGATAGAGTTGTTGTTGGCATTCCGGAAGATGTTGAATCTTTTAATCCGCTTTACACATTAAGTGTCGATGCTGCAAATATAGGTGACCTACTTTATCTTAGTTTGGTAGAGTTTAATTGGAATAGTAAAGAAGGATCTTTAGTACCAGTTCCTATGCTTGCAAAAAAATGGGAATGGAATAAGGACTCAACTTCGTTAACATTTTATTTGAGAAACGATGTTGAATGGACAGACGGAGTTAAATTTACTTCGGATGATGTTGTCTTTTCATTCGATGTTTATTCCGATCCGGATGTTCAGAGCAGGCTTTACGGCACTTTTAAGAATCTTTTTGTCGACGGCAAAGACCATATCGATATTAAAAAAACGTTTGATGTTGAGTCACCTTATGAATTCACTATTCATTTCTTACCTAAATCAAATCCAAAACTTTACGATGTAGTTTTCCCAATTATTCCCAGACATATTTTTTCAAAAATTGAAAGAAAAAATATTCCTACTGCCGATGCAAATTTTCACCCGGTTTCAGACGGTCCGTTTGTACTGGATAAATGGAATAAAAATCAGAATATAATTTTAAAGTCTAATCCCAAATCATTTTTATATAATACTAATAATATTCCCGAACTGGTTTTTAAAATTATTCCCGATTATAATGGTCGTCTTACCCAGTTGGAAAAAGGTGAAATAGATTTAATGGAATTGATTCGTCCTGACGATTTACCGGATTTGAAAAGATACAGCGATATTAAAATCGCTTCCGTTAAAGGTCGTGAGTATGATTATGTCGGATGGAATAATATTGATCCGGCAGTCTATAAGAAAAATAAAAAATTTGTTCCCAATAAATTTTTTGGCGATGCGAAAGTTAGAGTGGCACTGACTTATGCCATCAATCGTAATGAAATTCTTGAAAATTATATGCTCAATAATGGTACTATTGCTTCCGGTCCCGTATCACCGATTTTTAAGGGTGTTTTAGACTCGACAATCTCACCTTATAAATATGATGTGGGGCAGGCAAAAAAATTATTGGCTGAAGACGGATGGAAGGATACCGACAATAACGGCATCATAGATAAAAACGGAGTTGATTTCAGCTTTAAGCTTTACATTCCAAGCGGGAATCCATTAAGAAGCTATACAGCCACGGTAGTGAAAAATAATTTAAAAGAGGTAGGCATTGATGCTGAAATTGAAACTATTGAACTAGGAACTTTTATCGACAATCTTTATAACAGGTCGATGAATGCATGGATTGTTGCCTGGTACATTCCTATCCCGCTTGAACTAAAAACATACTGGTACTCGGATATTTCAACTACACCTCTAAATTTTGTGAGCTACAAAAACAACCGGGTTGATCAACTGCTTGATTATATGGAAAAGAAACAAACAAAAGATGAACTGAAAAAGATTTATTTTGAATTTCAGAAAATTATTCACCGTGATGAGCCGGTAACTTTCCTTTATTGGAAAGATGATATTACAGGATACAACAAAGCAATTCGGAATATAGAGATAAATCCTTTAGGGGTGGTTCATTATTGCTGGAACTGGTCCGTTAAAAATAATGAATAAATAAATTAATGATTTATAAATTATTATTTAAAAGAATAATTTCTTCAATCATAATCCTTTTTTTACTCATTACATTCCTGTTCTTTTTAATTAGAATTGCTCCGGGCGATCCTTCGCAAAAATTTCTTTCACCGAATTTAAATCCAAAATTAGCACAGCAGGTGAGAGAGTCATTTCATTTAGACAGCCCGATAACAACTCAATATGTAAATTTTATAAAAAATTTATTTAAAGGAGATTTGGGAATATCATATGATTATAGGATGCCAGTTTCAACGGTTGTCTGGGAATATTTAAAGTTTACGTTAATATTTGCTTTGATTAGTTTTATCCTCCAGATTTTATTTTCTTTTCTGCTGGCATTCGTTTCAGTTAAAAAAATTAATGGAGCGTTGGATAGAATTATTTCCGGCTCAACTTTGGTCATTTATGCAACACCGGCTTTTGTTGTTGGTGTTTTCTTAATATATATTTTTTCCATTCAGCTTAACTTTTTCCCCACATCCGGTTTGGAATCATTGGATGCTTCGAGTATGAGTTTTTTTTCGAGAATCGGCGATTATTTATATCATCTCGTTCTTCCGCTGATAACTCTTTCACTTGGCGGTATTGCCGTATTCTATAAATATTTGCGTGATAACCTGGAGGAAGTATATAACAAGCAGTACATTTTAAACTTAAGAGCAAACGGGTTTTCGGAAAAAGAAATTTTAAAGAAGCACGTCATTCCAAATGCCATTAGCCCGTTAATATCAATCGCTGGAATTGAACTTGGAGTTTTATTCAGCGGTGCACTAATCACTGAAGTTATTTTCGGATTACCGGGTATGGGACGCTTAACAATAAATTCAATATTAAGCAGGGATTATCCCCTTGTTATAGGATGTTCTTTTGCAGCAGGATTACTAATTATCATTACGAATTTTATTGCCGATATTGTAAAGGCAAAAGTTGATAAAAGATTGATTAAGGGGATTCTTAATTAATGGAAAAAAATGAAATTAAAAACCGGCATATTATTTTAATCGTTTGGATAATCCTTTTGATATTCAGGTTCAAACTGTTTGTAAATGCTGCATTACTTTTTATTAATTATATAGGTCTGGTTTTTAGTGATTCGAAAATCGCAATTAACGTTTTAAATTTTCCTCTTATCGATGTTTTAATTGGATTATTAATTTTTATATCGGTGCCCGTTTTTATTTTCTTTATAAGGAAAAAATTTGACGTAACAAATCTTAAAATTTCTTTTTCAAGCGTAATTGTAATCCTGCTTTTGTTTGCATTCTTTTTTGCACCTTACATAACGAATGAGAATCCAGATTTTCAAAAAGACATTGGCGTAACCAAACTTCTCCCGCCTTTCAGCAGTGTTAAAGTTCTGCACTTAAATAAACCGGCGCTAGAAATTTTATCAAGATACGATCAATTTAAGGCGGTTGAAAAAAAAGTAGTTAAGCAGTCTTTTGATGAATTTCTTATTTTTGCCGACAGCATAAAAACAGGAAACCCTGTAATTTACTATCAAAATGGAACTTCCCACAAAATAAATTTGAACCGGGTGGTATCTATCGAGAATCAGCCGGTAATTGAGTCAAAATTTTATTTATTAGGCAGCGACGAATTCGGCAGAGATATTTTTACCCGGCTTGTTTACAGTGCACGTGTGTCCTTATTAGTAGGTTTAGGTTCTGTTATAATTTCATTATTATTAGGGCTTAGTTTAGGATTTTTATCCGGTTTTTTAGGTGGATGGGTTGATATATCGTTGAACAGGGTAACAGAAATGTTCCTTGCATTTCCGATTATTTTTCTAATAATTTTGATTATTGCATTGTTCGGAAATTCACTGTTAGCGGTAATTATCGTTCTAGGATTTTCCGGCTGGATGAGCTTATTTAAAATAGTAAGAGGAGAAGTTGTTTCAATTAAAAACAAAGATTTCTTTATTAGTGCACAAATGATAGGACTGTCGAAAAAACAATTATTATTTAATGAAGTTCTGCCTGTAATATTTGCATCGGTAATTGTTAATGCAGTATTTCAATTTGGAAATGTAATCCTTGCGGAAGCTGCATTGAGTTATCTAGGATTAGGAACGGGATCAAATTATCCATCATGGGGTGCTATGATTGAAGCAGGCCAGCAGTATTTGACCAAAGCTTGGTGGATGATATTTTTCCCGGGAGTTATACTAATCTTAGCATTATTAACGGCCAACAATATCGGCAGAAAATTAAACAAATTCTATAACCCGCAAATTGACTGATGATTAATAACCGCTACTCGATTAGAAAAAAAATAGGTGAAGGAAGAAGCAAGGTTTTTCTTTGCACGGATTACGATGTGCCCGGGAAAGAAATAGCATTAAAAGTCCTCTCTAATGAAGCATCTAAAGAAGAAGTATTAAAGTTTAAAGATGAATTTTTTACCGTCAAAAAACTTCAGCACCCAAACATTATCCGGGTTTATGAAATGGGGACTGTTATAAAAAATAATGAAGAAAAATTCGGTATAACAAACGGCAGCAAATTCATCACGATGGAATACTTTAACGGGCTTGAAATTCTGGATGATGAACAAATTGTAAATGAAAAAATTTTAAGAGAAGCGATAAAGCAATTATGCGCTGTTTTATATTACCTTCATCAATCTAATTATATTTTTTATGATTTAAAACCTGAAAACATCTTAATAAATAAGTTAAACGGTGAGATACGGATAAAATTAATCGACTTCGGTTTTATTCATCACACAAAAAAAGGAGGAGAGCTTACCGCAAGAGGTACAGCCGAATATATTGCTCCTGAAATCCTCAGAAATGAGTCGCATAATCATAGGGTCGACCTGTACTCGCTTGGAATGGTTTTGTACCGGATAGTCTACAATAAATTTCCCTTTTCGACAGATGACGAGCTTGAAATTTACAAAGCTCATGTTTCTAAAGAATTTGATTTCCCTGATGTAAATTATTCAAGCAATTTAATTGCAGTGATAAAAAAATTGCTTAACAAAAATCCTGGCGAAAGATATTCAACCACGCTTCAGGTTTTAGCTGATCTCAAAATTCCGATTGACGAAACACTGATAAAATATTTTGTCCCTGCAAAGGTCTTCTCCGGAAGGAAAGATGTCTTAAATATACTTCGCAACTATATTGGGAATGATGACTACAGCGAGATTTTTACAATACAGGGTGTTAGCGGATCCGGTAAGACGACAATAATAAATGAGATTAATTCCATATACGGTAATACTGTTTTAATTAGTAATGCAAAGTCCGGCTCTTCGTTTGGATTGCTGGTAAATTTATTGAGAGATGTTCTGTATAATGAAAATGTCTATGAACATTTGTCCGGACACATAATTGAGAAAGTCGAATCTCTAATTAACGGGCAAACTGCCGGTACAATTGATGAGTTGAAACAGATTTTCACGAACATTTCACTTGCCGCCAAGTTTATACTTTTGATGGATGATTTTAATGCATATAATAATTTTACTCTTGATGTTTTAAATGAAATTTTTCCTATCCTCCAGGTCAATAAGATAAAAGTTATACTCACGGAAGATTCAGACCTCGATCATGAATCCGATAAATTATCGAATGTAAGAGCGTTAAGTCTTACTCCATTTACCGATGTACAGCTTGAAGAAATGCTGTTTAGGAGTTTCTTCGATATGTTTCCGGTTAAGCGGTTAAAAAAGCTGATTTTCCTTTATGCCGATTTGTACCCCGGCAGTGTCGGAATGTTTATCAATGATATAATTTTGTTGAATATTTTAAAATTTCTTCCTGAAGGTGCGGTTCTTGTCGAAGACGAAGAATCTATCGAAGTGTTGAAAAGTTCACACGAGGAAATTTATAAAATCAGGATTGACGGTTTAACAAAGCAAGAACTCTACACTGCAATGACGCTTTCTTCTTTTGAATTATCAATCGATAAAAATATTCTCTCAAATATATTAAGCTATAAAAATTTAAATATATCCGGCACTATTCAGCGACTTCATGAAAAGGGAGTACTTAGCCAGGAAACGGCAGATAATGAACTTGTTTTTTCCTCCCAAGGGCTTAAGCAATTTGTATATTCAAAAGTGCCTGAGAAAAAATCTTTTCACTATGAAATTGCTCAAAACTTAACAGTTCAATTTCCCGGATTTGACAGGAATGAGCTTGCACGTCATTTTGAACTCGCCGAAGAATATTCACAATCTTATGAGGTTTTACTGCAAGAGCTTACAGAAGCAGAAAAAATTTTCGCTTTTTCCTATCAAAAAAGAATTCTTCAGAAAATTTTATCTCTTCCGTTGGACAAAACATTAAAGGATGAAATAAAATATTTATTATGTAAAGTTCACTTTAAGTTAAGTGAATTTCAACAGTCCCTAAATTTTATAGAAGAGATTGAAGAAGAAAAAAACACGTTTAAAAATCTGCAAGAATTGTGTTCATTGAAAGCAACTTGCCTCATAGAACTTGGCGAGATTCAAAAGGGTGTAGAACTGCTGCATGAATTGTTAAATGACCATGAGGGGAAAATAAGAAAGCAAAAGATTTTAGTTGATATTGCTTATGCCGAATTTGATATGAATAATTACGACAGTTCAAGGAAAAGATGCATGGAGGTGCTGGAGGATGAAACAGCAACTAACGAGGAAAAAGGAAAATGCGATAACCTATTGGGTTTTTTGGATTTTTATCAAAATGATTTTGATTCGGCATTGGTAAATTTCGAACAGGCTTTAAACGAATATAAAAAAAGTCAACTGTTATCAAAGCAGGCCGGCATCGAAGTTAATTTAGGCAACATTTATAATGTAAAAGGAGATTCATCCAAAGCGGAACACTACTGGAACAAAGCATTGCAGACAAATTTATCTATCGGTAATTTAGACCAGGAAGGCAATGTATTATTAAGTTATGGCGTTTATCATTATGAGCATTTAAATCTGGATCGAGCGATTGAACAATATAAAAGAGCTTATGATATTTTCTCCAGTCTTGGAATAAAAAACAGGCAGGGCATGGTTTTAACAAATCTTGGTGAAGTATATCTGACAGCCTGCGAATTTCAAAATTCCCTGGACTCACTTGAAAAGGCATGGAGTATTTTCAAGCGGTTGAGTAATTCCGAGGAAGAAGCCGAAGTTATTTTTATGATCGGGAAATTGTATATCGAGCTCGGGTGGATTGAGAAACTTAAAAAGATAATTAAAAATTATAAAGACCTAATTACAAATTTTTCTGTTTCCGAAAAACATAGTATTAATGTTGAATATCTATCTGCTTGCTTGAAACTGGATACGGATCGTTTCGAGGGGTTGGATGAGTTGTTTATTCAAATTATGAAAAGCTACGCCGAGTTGGGGGAAAGATTCAACCAGGTAAAAACTATTTTAAAACTTGTTGAGTTATATATTTTGACGGGAGATCTTATTTTAGCTGCTGATGAGTTGGGCAGCGAAGCGGTTGTGGAAATAAGTGAACAAAATCCGCTGGTTAAAGCAGAAAAATATTTTTTAATGGGAAAAATAGCAAAGAGGGGAAAGGTTGAAAATTTGGGAACTTCGTTAGAATATTTTAATCAATCTTATGAAATATTGGAAAACGAAAACATTACAGAACTAACCTGGAAAGTACTCTTTGAGCTTGGAAATTATTTTTTGGAAAGGGGAAATATAGGAAAAACAAAAGAATATTTTTTATATGTTAAAGAGGTAATTAATCATATTTCAGGAAGTATAAAATATCCCAACATCAAAAAAATTTATTTTTCCAAACCGGAAAGAATTAAAACAATAAATATGCTGGAAGAATTTCTCTCCGATCCTTTACACTAATGCAAAACGATCAAGTACATATTAAAATATATTCCGACATTAAAGATGTGGGTTCAATTACTTCTGCAATTAAGCAGCTTGAATTAAAAAACTTTGATATCGATTATACCTTCCCCAAAGTGATTGAAATTAATAAAGACGAAATTATTATCATCCAGGTAAAAGGAATTGAATCAAAATTATTAGGCAGGCTGCTTGATAAAAGAAACGGCTTGAGCAATAAAATTTTCATTGTTACAAGAGAAAATAACGCACTTTTAATCAGTACGATTGCAAAGCTGGGTTTTTCCGATATATTTATTTTCCCATATGAAATTTATAAATTCATTTCATATCTGAACGAAATTTTATCCAACAAATCTTATATTACAGGGAAGAGAAAAAGCTTTAAACCAGGCGAGGATAGCTTTAGTTCGCTGATAGGTCAGTCTCCTGAATTCTTAAAAGTGATTGAACTTTCGAGAAAAGTTTCTGTAAACAGTACTGCAAGCGTTTTAATATTGGGGGAAACAGGAACCGGCAAAGGTTTATTAGCCAGGGCGATTCATGATAACAGTAAGTACAGTGATTATCCTTTTGTAGATATCGTTTGTTCAGCCATTCCCGAATCTCTATTGGAATCGGAGTTGTTCGGTTTTGAAAAAGGGGCATTCACTTCCGCTCATAATAGGAAGCTCGGGTTATTTGAACTAGCTGAAAACGGGACTATATTCCTGGATGAAGTTGGAGATCTTTCGTTAAACCTCCAGGTAAAGTTATTGAGAGTAATTGAAAAGAAAGTAATAAGAAGACTCGGTGCAGTCCGGGATATCCCGATTAATGCAAGAATCATTTCTGCAACCAATAAAGATTTTGAAGAAATGCTGAGACAAAATTTATTTAGGCGGGATCTTTATCACCGGTTGAATGTCATTTCGTTGGAAATACCTCCTGTACGCACCAGGGGTACTGACGTTCTGCTTATTGCAAATCATTTCGTCAATGAATTTAATAAACAATTCAATAAAAATATAAATGGTATTACAGATGAGTTAAAGGAATTTCTGGCAAACTATAGCTGGCCGGGCAATGTTAGGGAAATTAGAAATGCAATTGAACGCGCCGTTCTTCTTAGTGAAAATCAGAGATTGAATATTAAAGATTTTTCAAATGTCATAAATAACATCCCGCTAAATTCTCCCGAATACGATAGAAATATTGCAAAGATGCCCAACGTAATAAGATTGGATTTGAATTATAACAGCGTCAATCTAAAATCTTTACAAATAATGTTTGCAAAGGAGGTGCTCAAAAAAATGGATAACAATAAGTCCAAAACGGCTAAAAAACTAGGAATTTCACGCCCCAAATTGGATACTCTTCTTTCAAGCTAATATTGAGACAATCCCCATTCTTTATTTTAGATCACAAGTATTTGTAAAATAATTTTACAAACTGAACAAAAACTGCTCAAGTCATCCGGTATTAATTACCATTCATTTATTTAAAAACACGTTATTTAATCTTTAATTAGATATTATTAATATGGCATAATGATTGTAATAGTGAAGCGCCTATGCTATAGGTAAATGTGTCTAATTTAATTCACACACTAGTGTGAGGGAGGACTATGCTGAAAACACTCATGTTCACAATCCTGATGGTTGGGGTATGTGTTACCTTAACAGCACAAACTACTAATAATGTAGAGAAAGCTGTTAGATATCGCGTAACTCATAATTCATCCCCCCTCAACGCAAATAGCTCCTCTATTACAAGCACTTCACAGGAAAATGCAAATTTCCAGGTGCTTGAAAATAGATCTTCTGCTCAATTAGATGAATTAGGCAGCCGATATGGATTCGTAAGGTCTAATTCACAATTAGATGAATTGGGCAGCCGATATGGATTCGTAAGGTCTAATTCACAATTGGATGAGTTAGGTAGCCGAT
>CAZKUR010000109.1:0-11932 GCA_964556005.1 uncultured Ignavibacteriaceae bacterium
CAAAAATTGATAATCAAAATAGAACAATTGAGCTCCTTCTTAACTCAATGCCTCCTGCAGAAGTTCATGCAAAATTTTCGAATGAAATTATAATAAAATCTAAATTGTGAGGAAAAAATGAAATCATCACTAATATTTGTAATAGCAATCCTTTTCTTTTTCGGCTGCAATGAAAAAAAACAAATGGTTGAAGTTGTGCCCGACCTCGATCAAATTTATTTACCATCTGTCGATGTTGATACTCCTCCCAAAGAAAGCGAAGAAATGAATAAAAAGATGGATAAAGATTTGCTGGCTGCTGTTAAATCTTTATATGTTAAAAATTCAAACAAACCTATGATGTTTAGGATAGCATTGCGTATCTATCTAAATGAAAAAGGTACAATTGATAAAATAAAAGATATTTCAAATAATTTTTACAAAATAGAAAATAATGCCGATAGCGTAGCGATTTATTCCGATATGCAAAAATTAGATGATGCAATTGCAAATTCAATGTCCGATTGGAAATTTGATCCGGCTAAAAATAACGGACAAAATGTGAAGTGCAGGAACGATATCAGATTAAATATTTTGCTGAGGCCAAACGGTGAATATTCAATGGAGCTGCCTGATTTGGCAGAATTGGGAAATACATTAAAAAATATTTTTAGTCCTGAAGAAAGATTCTATATTCAGGTTGAACAAATGCCAACAATTATCGGTGGAATGAAAGCTCTGGTTGATAATATCAAATATCCCAAAACTGCAAAAGACGAAGGGATTGAAGGTAAGGTTTATATCAGAGCATATATTGATGAACAAGGTAATGTAGTTAAAACTAAAATTTTGAAAGGTGCAGATTCCCGGCTTGACAACGCTGCAATTGATGCCGTAAACAAAATTAAATTCACTCCGGGAAAACAAAAAGGTAAACCGGTCAAAGTTCAAATTGTAATCCCGATTGTATTTAAACTGCATTAAAATTGATTTTAAATTTGTAAAAAAAAGATTATCGCATTTATTTTTTCTTATTCATAAAATTATCTTCCGTCAAATTGTTTAATCTTTCTTTTGCATAACTAACAAGTTTCTTATCCGTTTTGGATGAGTCTGCTAAAAACTTTTGATAATAATTTATTGCTGTACTTTTATCTTTATAATAATGTTCATATACAACTGCCAAATAAAAGTACAATTCTATCTTGTTTGGTTTTTCTCTTAAAGCATCTTTATAATAACTTAATGCTTTCCTATAATTTTTTGTTGAATAATATGTAGCCCCCAATTGAGTATATACTTCGGCAGTGAAATCGTTTTTAAGAAGGTCTTTTGCAGTGGATAGATTTTCGATTGCGGCATCATAATTTTTCAATTCTTTGTACGAAGAACCAAGATAGAAAAATGAAGCAGGGTCATCTTTTTTTATTTTTATTGCAGTATTTAAGTATGAAATCGAACTGTCATAATCACCGGAATAATAATTACATATACCGATATCTTTAAAATTTGTTAATGAAGAATCTCCAAGCTGTATAGAGCTTTTATAACTTTTTATCGCATCGGTATATTCTTTCATTCCAAAATAGATTTTTCCCCTCATGCTCCACATCCCGGATGATGAAGGATAAACGGCTAATCCGTCATCAATTATTCGCATGGCCGAATAAAGCTGCGATTTTGAAAAATAAAGTTGACTTAATTCCAGAACGGTTTGTTCATTCATTGGATTCAGCCTGTGAGCAATTTGATAGAAAACAATTGCATCATCTTTATCATCTAATAACGAACTGCATTTCCCTGCCTGTTCATAATAATAACTATTTGATGAATCAATTTTTATAAGCCTGTTATAAATTTTAATTGCTTCCGCCCAATTATGTTTTTGCATAAGAACTTTTCCTAACGGAATGAGAATCAAACTGTTGGTAGAATCCAATGTTAATGCTTTAGATAAAATTTCATTTGCTTCACTTAATCTTCCCGAAGCAATTAAATCATTTCCGAGTGAAACCATTATTTTAATATCGTCCGGTTTATATAATAAAGCATTGTATAAAGCTTGTGCCGCTTTTTGAAAATTGGAAACATCCTGGTAACAAACGCTTAAATAATAATAGGCATTAATATTTGTCGAATCGTCGATTAAAATAATATTTAACAAATTAATTGAATCATCATATTTTTCTTCCGTTAACAAAGCTTTAGCAGAATCCAATCTTGATGTATTATTATATTGTGCTAAAGATTTATACTGAATTAATAGAATTAAAATTATTGAAACAGTTAATCGGAAAAAGATTTTATGATAAGTCATTTTTATTATTACTCGTAGTTGGTAGTTAGTCAAATAATATTCCGTCAATTTTGTAATGTCTGTTAAATCGTTTTTTTAAAGCCGCTAATACGCTAATATTATTCGCGAATTAGCGGCATTCTATAATTGACATGGCACTAAGTTTAATTTTTAAAGATGCTTAAAAAACTAAAATGTTGCTAAAAATGGAAATAATTTGGAAAATATATTTAAGAAACTACTGTTTTGCATCTCACCTAAATTATGTAATTTTCATTCAGCATGCTGGGAATTTTTCTTCAGAGTTATTTACCAAAATCGGGAGTCTGCCGTGAAAAATATTAAATTACTTCTTTTATTAATTAATTCTTTATTTATTATAGCCGGATGCGGACCAAGTAATGTAGTTAAAGTTTCGGATTTCAGTCCGCAGGGTAAAGTAGAAAACCTTACGACATTTACAATTGAATTTTCTGAAAACCTTGCTCCACCTGAAATTCAGGATAAATGGTTAACAGATGAGTTCGTAAAATTTGAACCGAAAATATCTGGAAAGTTTAAATGGACCTCTGCTAAAACTCTTATCTTTTCTCCCGATTCGCCACTTGATCCAATCCAGGATTATAAAGCACAGATTACAAACAAAGTCTTATTCAATACAAATTACTCTCCGGATTTTAAAGAATATGAATTTCATACTCCCGACTTTGATGCAACGAGTGCGGATTTTTTCTGGACTCAAATTCCGAATCAAAATTATAAGTTAAGTGTTCAGGCAAATCTTCATTTTAATTACCCGGTTGTTCCCGGGCAGCTTAAAGATTACCTCGAAGTTTTACGCGATGGAGTTGAAGTAAAAGATTTTCAAATCATGTCCGAATCCCCGGCTGATGTAATTGCAATAAATTTTGGTGATGTAAACCAAACAAATAAAAATCAAGATCTGGTTGTAATAATTAAAAAAGGTTTGCAGTCTATTCTCGGTAAGAAACCTTTGCAGGACGGAAGGAAATTCAAGCAGCAGCTTCCTCCGATTACAAGACTTGCAATTACATCAGTATCTTCGGGGTATGATGGAAACACCGGCTGGATTTTGGTTAACACCACACAAACTGTTGATGAAAAAAAGTTAAAAGATTTTGTAAGTACGAATCCGCATCGCGATTTAACTTTCACGGTAAATCAAAATTCATTTAGAATTGAAGCAGATTTCGGCGGCATTCCGACAATTGATTTGAGTATCAAAAAAGGATTGCCGGGTTTATACGGCGGCCAGCTGGAATTTGATTATTCACAAACAATCTCTCTCGTTAACTTAAATCCTTCGATAAATTTTGCCGATAAAAGCGGTATCTATTTGATGCTTAGCGGACAGAAAAATCTTGAAGTAAATGCAGTCAATCTCGATAAAGTTGAAGTTGAAGTATCACAGGTTTTCAAGAATAATTTAATTTATTTCCTGGATCGGTATGGATACTATGATGAATACAATGACTATTATAATGACAGAAACTATTATGTTGAAAATTTCGGACGCTCACTTTACACTCAAAAAATCGATTTACCCGATAAGCAAAACTGGCTGCAGAAATTTACAATCAATTTAAATAAAGTAATCGGGCAAAAGTATAAAGGTATTTTTGTAGTCAATGTTCGCTCGGAAGATGACTTGTGGAGAAGCGATGCTAAAATGGTAGCCCTTTCAGATCTCGGGATAATTACCAAAAAATCAAAAGATGAAATTATTGTGTTTATAAATTCAATTGCTACAACCGACCCGGTTCCTGATGTGAACATAAGCGTAATTTCAACTAATAACCAAACTATTCTTTCCGGCAAAACAGGAAAAGACGGAATCATAAAATTCACAGACGTTAAATCGAAGATTGAAGGCTTTACGCCGAGACTGATTATTGCAGAAAAAGATAACGATTTTAATTATATAGATTTGAACAAAACAAGAGTTGAAACTTCGCGTTTTGATGTCGGAGGAATTTATGAATATGCCGAGGGTTATAACGCTTTTTTGTATTCGGAAAGAAATCTTTACAGGCCTGGTGAAAAAATAAATTTATCGGGAATTGTGCGAAACGGTAAAATAAAAGTTATAAAAGATATTCCTGTTATCGTTAAAATAATTACTCCAACTGGAAAAGTTTTCGATAAGTATAAAGAGACTCTGAATGATGAAGGATCGTTTGAACTTTCGTTTGATATACCGGGCTTTGCACAAACAGGGGAGTATAATGCCGAACTTTATACTGGCTCATCTCAATTGATCGGTTCATACAAATTCAGTGTTGAGGATTTCGTTCCGGATAAAATTAGAGTTAGAGTAAAGAGCGATAAAGAAAAAGTTAAACCCGGCGAAACTGTTTCAGTTGATGTAGAATCCGAATTTTTATTCGGTGCAAAAGCTGCCGGACTAAAATATGAAGGCGAAGTTCAATTAATTTATTCTCCTTACATAAGTAAAAAATATCCTAAGTTCGATTTTAGCCAGTCGTCAATTGTTAATTCGAAAATTGAAAACACACGGGTTGACGGATTACTTGACGAAAATGGAAAAGCTAATCTAAAGTATACAATTCCAAAAGACATTGAAACCGGAGGAATATTTAAGGGAAGCTTTTATGTAAGTGTTTTTGACTTAACCGGACGAACTGTAAATCAAGCTGCAAACTTTAGTGTTTATCCTGATGATTATTATATCGGAATCAAAAAAGGCGATTATTATTTCGGGACAAATGAAAAAATTAATTTTCAGCTTGTAGCAGTCGATCAAAATGATAAACCGCTTGGCAGCTTCAAAGCTAAAGCAAGCCTGGTTAGATATGAATGGCAAACAGTTCTGAAAAAAAACAATCAAAATCAATATTATTATGCGTCCGAACAAAAAGCAATAACGGAATGGACAAGGGATATCGACATTTCCGGCGGTCCAAAAGATTTTTCTTTTTCCGTTATAAAATCAGGCAAATATGAATTAAGAGTTTCAAAGGCTGGAAGCAGCGACTATCAAAAAACTCAATTTTATGCTTACGGATGGGGAAGCTCAACTGCTTCTTCATTCGAAGTCGATAAAGAAGGAAGAGTAGAAATCGTTCTTGATAAAAAATCATATTCACCAGGTGAAACTGCAAAAGTATTAATTACAGCACCTTTCTCCGGTAAAGTTTTATTGACATTCGAAAGAGATAATGTAATCGATTACAAATATATCAATCTGGAAAACAGATCGACACAGGTGGAAGAAAGCATAACGGAAGATTTTATGCCTAATGTGTATGTAACTGCAACTTTATTCAGAAAACACAGTCTGGATAATTCGGCTCCGTTTTTAGTTGCTCATGGATTCGTTTCGATGAAGGTTGAAAGGAAAGAGAACAAACTTCCGGTTACGATTTCAGCTCCTAAAAAAATTAAACCGAATACGAGGCAGCAAATCACTGTTTCCACACTTCCTGAAAAAAATATTTATGTAACTCTTGCTGCGGTTGATGAGGGAATTCTGCAAATTAAAGATTACAAAACTCCGGATCCATACGGATTTATGTATGCAAAAAGATCGCTTATGGTTTCAACTCATGATCTTTACAAGCTTCTGCTTCCTGAAATTATTTCAATGAATCCGACTCCCGGTGGTGGAGAGAATGAAGAACTTAAACAAATACAAAAAAGAACAAATCCTATACCTTCGCAGAGATTTAAACTGCTTTCTGTGTGGAGCGGAATATTAAAATCAAACAGTGAAGGAAAAGTTACGGTTCCTGTGGATATTCCTCAATTTAACGGCGATGTAAGATTGATGGCTGTTGTTTATTCAGGTTCCAGGTTTGGAAATGCGGAAGAGCATATGAAAGTAGCCGACGACATTATTCTTGAAGCAGAGATTCCACGTTTCCTATCGACAAATGATTCTTTAAATACTACCGTATCTGTAATAAACAATACTTCATCTAAAGGACAAGTAAATGTAAGTTTGAATGTAAGCGGTCCTTTGAATGTAACGTCTTCAAAAGACCATTCTGTAACCATAGAGCCAAATTCTGTTGGCAGAGTTAATTTTTCAATTAATACAGGCAAACAGGTTGGCACGGGAAAAATTACATTTACAACTTCCGGGATTGCCAAAGTAAAAAAAGATTATGATATATCAATTAGACCAATTTCACCTTATGTTGTTGAGAATGGTTCGGGAATGATAAAAGCAGAGCAGAATGTTGACATAAAAATTCCTGCCGGTTATTTAAAAGGGACTCAAAAGTCTACATTAACAATGAGCAAATTTCCCGCAGTAAAATTTGCAAAGCAGTTGAGATACTTAGTTGGTTATCCTTACGGATGTATTGAGCAGACAGTCTCAAAATTATTTCCGCAATTATATTTTGAAGATCTAGCGAAACTCGTGGCACCCCAATATTATAAAACACATAATCCGAATTATTTTGTTAATGAAGGAATAAAGAAAATTGAATCAATGCAGCTTGCTGACGGTTCGATTTCTTACTGGCCGGGAGAAACTTATACAAATTGGTGGGGAAGTGTGTATGCTGCACATTTTCTTGTTGAGGCAAGGAAAGCAGGATTTGGAGTTTCTGAAAGTGTACTTTCCAAACTTATTAATTATATCGCAAAAAGAGCCAGAGAAAATAAAACTTATGATTATGTTACTTATTCAAACGGCATGAGAACCGTAAAGAAGATTGCAAACAAAGAAATTCTCTATTCACTTTATGTACTTGCACTTGCTGGTAAAAGTGATATTTCAACTATGAATTATTATAAAGCACGTCCTCACCTTTTAACAAATGATACCTGGTATTTGCTTGCGGGTGCTTATGCAATAGCCGGGCAGTGGAATACATATTATGAAATGATGCCCAAAACTTACACACCCGAAAAAACAATAAGATTAACCGGCGGCTGCTTCGATTCCGAAGTTAGAGCAAATGCAATTATGCTGAATGTTGTTTTAGAAGTTCAGCCGACAAGCGATCAAATTCCGTATATGATCAAACATCTTTCGGAATTGGCTGATCAAATTTATTCTACGCAGGACAGATCTTTTACATTTTTAGCATTGGGTAAAGCTGCAAAGTTAAATGCAAATACAAAGATAAATGTTAAAATCATTTTAAACAATAAAACCTTGAAGACTTACGATGGAACGGATTTAACATTAGATTTGCCGGAAAACAGCAGCAGTATAACATTAAGCGGAACGGGAACAGGTGCTGTTTATTATTTCTGGAATACAAGCGGAATTAAGTTAAATAATAATGTGAAAGAAGAAGATTCTTTCATGAAAGTGAGAAGAACTTATTACGAATACAGCACCGGAAGAGAAGTTAATTATAATACAGTCGGACAGGGACAATTGCTTGTTTGTAAAATATCGTTAACAGGCATGGAAAGATCAGCAGAGAATATTGTCATTACCGATATGCTGCCTGCAGGATTTGAAATTGAAAATCCGAGATTATCGACTTCGACTGAATTGCAATGGAAACCTAAAAATCCAGTCGATGTTCAGTATCTTGATATTAGAGATGACAGGCTTTTGTTATTTACAAATCTTCAAGCTAATTCAACGAGAGAATTTTATTACATGTTAAGGGTAGTTAATAAAGGTAAATTCCAGTTGCCCGTAATTGGTGCGGAGGCGATGTACGATCCGGAGTTTCATTCGTATAACGGCGCAGGAGTGATGAAGGTGGTAGGCAGATAATCCTTTTAACTGTCATTGCGAACGAGTCATCGAGTGAAGCAATCTCACCTTTCATTATTGACATGCTGAGATTACTTCATCCCGATACTGCGTGATGACAGGTGAATCGGGATTCGTAATGACTGGTTTCGTTTAACCATGTTTCTTTAATTGGATAATATTACTTACAAAGAAATGATTATTATAGTTATAAAAAAGATTATTGATTCAAGAGTTTTTAACTATATCATTGGTCTTTTATTACTGCTGTTAGCTCTCGATCAGTTATTTCCTCTTCCGCCGATGAAGCCGTATTCAAAAGTCATCCTTTCAAAAGACGGGACTATGCTTACGGCTTATCTTTCGAAAGATGATAAATGGAGAATGGAAACTCCGCTTAACGAGGTAAGCCCTGATTTAATAAAAGCAATAATAGAAAAAGAGGATAGCTGGTATTATTATCATTTCGGTGTAAATCCAATAGCAATAGTTCGGGCATTTTATTCAAATATGACTTCCGGAAAAATTGTTTCGGGTGCTTCAACAATTACTATGCAGGTTGCAAGACTGCTTGAGCCTGCCGATAGAACATATATGAATAAATTTTTAGAAGCTATAAGAGCAGTGCAATTAGAATTTCATTACAGTAAAAAGCAAATTCTTGAAATGTATTTGAGCCTTCTTCCATTCGGAGGAAACATTGAAGGAGTAAAAGCCGCCTCGTATATTTATTTTAACAGGCCGCCCTCAAGATTAAGTCTGGCGCAATCAATACTATTGGCGGAGATCCCCAATAATCCGAATAAATATAGATTGGATAGAAATGTCGACGATGCTATTGCCGCAAGAAATTCAAGAATTAAAAAATTTATTGAAGATAAAGTTTTTCCGTTAAAAAATCTGCAAGATGCAATGGATGAACCTTTGTCTTCAAACAGATATTCGGTTCAATCAAAAGCTCCTCACTTCTGTAATTTTGTTAATTCGACTTTTCACGGTTCGATAATAAAAACAACTCTCGATCTTAATATTCAGCAAAAGGCAGAAAATCTTTTAACAAATTATATTAGAAGAGTAAAACTGCAGGGAGTGAGTAACGGGGCAGTATTAATAATAAGAAATTCGGATTGTTCAGTTGTCGGATATTGCGGCTCTGCAGACTTCAATAACTTTATCGATATGGGACAAGTAAACGGGATTACTGCCGTACGTTCCCCCGGCTCTACTTTAAAACCTTTGCTTTACTGCGATGCTTTTAATAAAGGAATTCTCACTCCGAAAATGAAGCTGCTTGATATTCCTACAGACTTCAGCGGATATTCCCCTGAAAATTATGATTTAAAATATAACGGCGATGTAACTGCAAAATTTGCTTTGCTTGCTTCATTAAATGTTCCGGCTGTAAGATTACTTCATGATGTTGGAATGAATGAATTCTTAAATCTTCTTGAGAGCTGCGGCTTTGATGAAATACAGGAACAAAGAAACAAACTTGGCCTTTCTGCCATTTTAGGGGGCTGCGGTGTGACACTTGAAGAATTAACGAGAGCGTATACTGTTTTTGCAAAGCAAGGTAAATTATATCCATTAAAATTTTTAGCTGACAAAAAAAATAATAAATTCAAAAAAATTTTTTCAAATGGTGCTGTTTATATATTAGGCGATATTCTTTCTAATAATAAAAGGCCTGATTTTGAAAATAGTTTAATTGATAGATCAACTCTTCCTATTATTGCCTGGAAGACCGGGACATCTTACGGGAAGAGAGATGCATGGGCAATCGGATTCAGTCCAAAATTTACAATCGGAGTTTGGATGGGAAATTTCGACGGAACAGGTTCGCCGTTTTTATCGGGAGCGGAAATGGCTGTTCCGCTTTTATTCGATTTGTTTAATTCTATAGATTATAATCCGAGAAATAAATGGTTCGAAAAGCCAAAGAGTGTACTTACAAGAACCGTCTGTTCAGAAACCGGACTGCTTCCCTCCCAATATTGCACTCACACTACGACCGACTATTATATAAAGAATGTTTCTAGTAATAAATATTGTGATCTTTATAAAGAAATTTATGTAAGCAATGACGAAAAAATTGAATATTGCAGTGACTGCCTGCCGAAAACAGGATATAAAAAGAAGGCTTACCCGTTTTATGATCCGGAATTAAAATTGTGGTTCGAAGAAAACAATATAGCTTACACCAAAGTCCCTCCTCATAATCCGGAGTGTAAAAGGATTTTTTCCAGCGGCGGGCCGAAAATTATTTCACCTTCTCCAAATTATAAATATTATATAGAAGAAAATTCAAAACAGCAGATATTACTGCAAGCCGCAACGGAATCGGGAGTTAAAGAACAATACTGGTATATAAATGATCGTTTTTACAAGAAAACCAAACCGGGAGAGAATATCTTTTATCAGCCGTCTAAAAAAGAGTTGAAAATAAGCTGCCTTGATGATAAAGGCAGAAGCGAAACTGTAAAAATAAATGTGTTTTATTATTAATCACATTTACCTTATATAATTGAACCTTTTGTCCCTTTTCATTGTCTAATCCTACAAAATCATATACATTAAAACTTCACAAAAACGAATTATAATTTATTATAAAAATATTTTTACATTTTAATTAAAATAGGGAAGAAGATGATTAAAAACTTACTATCCATTTCCTTAAAAGGAATTTTATTAAGCTTACTTTGGTTATTTATTAACCCGAACATTTCAGCACAGTGGTCTTCCGACCCTGCCGTTAATTTGCAAGTTTGTGATGTTACCGGGGATCAAGCTCTGCCGAAAATTGCTTCATTTCCAAACGGCGGCTGCTACATTTCCTGGTTCGACAATAGAGACGGTAACTATGCTGTTTATTTACAAAGATTAGACCCCCAGGGAAATAAAAAATGGGATACAAACGGATTATTGATAAGCGATAATGCTCAAAGTTCATCACTTGTCGATTATGCCATAGGAATAGATAATCAGAATAATGCAATTGTAACTTTTACGGATATTAGAGATAACGACAGCCTGCATGCATTTGCTTATTTAATCGATACATCCGGAAATTTCCTGTGGGGAGCAAACGGAATTAGGTTATCGGGTGCCGGAGACTTCCAGCCAAATCCGGTAGTTACTCAGACATCAGATGGTAATTATGTGTTTGCATGGATAGTTGCAGCAGACACCCAGGTTATTGCTTTGCAAAAAATTTCCCCTGCCGGACAGAAGATGTGGGGACAGAATCCCATTATTTACGCGAGCGGCACTTCTGAAAATTATACTAACCCAAAAATTGTTCCCTCGGATAACGGAAGTGTAATAGTCGTTCATCAAGGTCAAATCGGACCTTTTTATGCAGCTGTTGTACATCTTTATGCACAAAAATTTGATACAAATGGAAACCCGCTTTGGGGTGCTGGCGGAGTAGCAATTCAAAATCTTGGTACTATTCCGTTTTATGATGTCCCGTTAGCAATTAGTGATGATAACAACGGAGTCTTTGTTGCCTGGTATGATGATAGAGACGGGAACAATCTTTTCAGTTCATTTGCACAGCATGTAACTTCCAGCGGCACAATAACATTTCCGGCTAATGGCGCGGAAGTTTCAACATTATCTTCGATGCAACATCTTGATCCGACACTTGCATATAATGTTTCTACAAACGAGTTATATGAATTTTGGATGGAGGAAACACCGCTTCAAGATCAATTTGCGGTATACGGCCAGAAATTCGATGCATCAGGAACAAGGCAATGGACAGATAACGGAATGTCGTTTACAAGTATGATTTCAAATGAAATGTTTGGTCCTTATGCTCAGCCAACGGACACTTCGGTTTATGTATTTTATATTGAAGGCGGGAATGCAGGCGGACTAAATGATGCAATAAATGCTTTCATGGTAAACTCAAGCGGAAATTTTTCATGGACTCCGAATATAGC
>CAZKUR010000110.1:0-11619 GCA_964556005.1 uncultured Ignavibacteriaceae bacterium
GTTGGGATTGTAAAAACCGAAAAACATATTATTTAGTTCGCTTAATAATTACGGCAGCTCAGTTCTGGAGAACTGAGCTACGAGTGTAGCACGTCAATAGCTCAGAACTCCAGTTCTGAACGAATAGAAGAAATAAATTGAATAATATCTCCGGTATTTTAGAGCTAAATATGGAATAGATCTAACTGTTAATAATTCAATTTGACAGTAAAAAAAATTATTTACTTAAAGACCGTTGAAAAGGTTTGAAATATATGTTTCTTATTAACCTGCGGATTTCCCAAAGGGATAGCTATGCCGAATCCGAGCGTTAATAAAAAAAAGTAAATATTTTAAACCGTTTTAACGGTTTAAAAGTGCAAGCGGTTAACTTGAGTTAATAATATGAAGGGACTTTTTTGATAATCGAGACATTACTTTAAATTTAAAAGCCGGCTCGTTTGAAAGCCGGCTTTTACTCTATGTATAAGTCGATATATATTATTTCAACAATACCATTTTCTTGCTTTGTACAAATGATCCTGCTTCTATCCTATAGAGGTAAACACCGCTGGCTAAATTAGATGCGTTATAATTAATTGAATGCGTTCCGGCAGAATATTCTTTAGAAGTAATCAATGCAACCTCTCTTCCTATAGAATCAAATAAGGTTAGTTTAACTTTACTCTCTTTAGGAAGTGAAAAGTTTATTGTTGTTGTGGGATTAAACGGATTCGGATAATTCTGAGATAAGGTGTATCTGCTCGGACTATTATATTCAGTCTCAACCGAAGTTGCAACAGATGTACTATATACACCCATGCCGTGAGTACCTACGACAACTAACCCGTCCACATCTCTTCCTTTTACCATAGTACATACTACGTTACCTATTGTGTTAGGCCCTTCTTGAGCCCAAACAGTTGAGGTTCCGTTTAGGTTGGTTGTTGAATATAATCCGGTACTCGTAGCCACATAGTATGTCATTACTCCATTATTGGATACCGATGTGACCCACCTGCAGGAAGGCCCGTTGCCGGAACCGTCGGCATTTTGTTCCAGGTTACCGCTTATATCTGTCCAGTTTGCACCGCCGTTTGTTGAATGCCATAAACTTATAACACCATAATTTGAAAGTACGGTAATAACATTGTCGGCATTGGCAGGGTCAACATAAATACATACTACATAGGCCTGCGGAATACCTGCACTCACGTTTACGGCAGTAGGATTTCCGGTATTCGCTCCATCCAGCCTGATGACTTCACCGAATCCGCCTCCGACATATAACCTGTTAGCCGGAGTTTTTGAAACAGCTACTGCAGTTATATAGCTGCCGGTTGTTGCATTTGTCAGAGGCTGCCAGTCTGCGTTGGTTGATACATCGGTACTTCTAACAACCGTATCGCCCTCAGCAAAGTACATTATATCACTATTGTTAGGATCAAGCACGAATGGATTTACAAACGCGAATTGTCCTGAATAATTAGGCTTAATACCATCAAAAGCGGTTAATGTTCCGTTGGAAGTATACTTCTGACGGTTTATACTGCCAAGTTGAGCTTCTAAATAAATTGTATATTCATTTGCTGCCGTTTTCCTAACCGCGGAAAAACCGCCGTCACCACCGCCCTGCCAATCAACCCAGTCGGTGTTAAAATCAGTTGAAAAAGTTGTGTAATTTCCGTTATCCTGAAGGCCGCCGGCTATAACCGGATCGTTTGCTGTTACGGGATCAATTGCAACAGAATAAAATTGTGAAGTTATGTATCCTCCGCTGTTTAGTATCGACCATGTTACCGGTGATTGTGTAACATCGTTGGTCCTGCTTACGCCGCCATCATGGCCTGAGAAAAGTACCATTGAATTCGGAGAATTTAAAAATACAAGTGAATGCTGATCGGGATGATGATTGGGATAACTGCTTACATTGTTAATCGTTGCATAACCACCGATCCATCCTGTAGAATCAACCGGTGTGGAAAAACCGTCCAATGACCGGTAAAGATTGGTACCGCCTACAACTACGAAATTTTCATCATCAGGTTTCACTTTCATGATCATGTCGTATGAACTTTGTACATTTATACCATAAACATCTGATGGGCCTGGTCCCGGCGGAGGGAGATTAGCAGTTAAATTAGTCCAGTTAGTATTGGATGCATCGTATTTCCAGAGTTCGGTTTGGGTTGGCCCGGTGCCTGTAAAAGCCCAAACGTAAAGTATATTTTCATTCGAAGGAGCAATGGCCATAACAGTTCTTTGATAATTGGTTAATCCGGCGGGAGTTATATCTGTCCATGTTGCACCATCATCTATTGATGTAGAAATTCCTGCATCTTGTTCTCCGCTTGGTATTACAGCATAAATAACACCCGTACTTGAAATTTTTACATCCGACATAGTTATAGATGCAAACGCGCTTCTAACCATCGTCCATGTTGCCCCGTTGTCCTGACTTCTCATTAAAACGTTGGAAGCAGCAACAAAAATGCTTCCTGTAGATTTGTTAACTGCGATATCATTAACATATTTAAAGGGTGAATCAAAATATACGCTTCCGTTTGAGGTAGAGGGGATTAAAGCCCATGTTTCACCGTTATCGGTTGATTTATAAACCCCATCGCCTACAAACTCAGCACTGAAATAGGCATTTGCAGAATTACCGATAGCTTCACCTGATCCGGCATACCAGGTATCTTCATGACCGGGCCGGGTATCCTGAGTCAAACAAGAAACGCTGTGAAGCAGGTTTGGAGAAAATTTGTTAACCCAGGTAGCCCCGTTATCGGTTGATTTATAGATGCCGCCTGAGACTCCGCCTGCAAGTATTGTTACATTCGGCGGTGATTGCGTTCTTATATCAACCCCAAGGGCACGTGTTCGTCCGCCCCTGTTTATCGGGCCGCGTCTCACCCAGGTTGAAACGGTTTCCTTGTTTAATGCAAGAGATTTAGCCGTCGGCAGAGTAGCAGCATATTGTAATTCTTTTGTTCGAATGTCATATGGAATTTTACCTGTTGCCGGGTCTGCCAGCATTTGTTCATCACGTTTAATGCTTGCAAACGGATCATCTTTTGTACCCATTTCCATTTTTGCTTTTCGTAGGTTTGTTTGTAAATGCCTGTTTGCACTATAAAAGAATACAATTACTGCAGAGGCAATGACAACACCTAATACAAATAATATTGTCTTTTTTTTATCCATCACTCACTCCTAAGTTTATTTTGAATTGGGGATATTTAATCTTTTTCGTAGCCAAATATTCGGAAGTGTGGCTCTGATTTATCGACAGTTTGTGTCACCGAGACAATAGCAGAAAATTGATCTCCCACTTTTAATCCGGGATATTGCTCCTCCATATTAGGGAAAAGTTCCTTTGTAGTTTTTTCGAGTGTAAAAAGGAATTTGACCCTAATTTCTTTCCCCATTACAAGCTGAGGAAATGCAGCACCATATTTTGCCGAAGAAACTTTAACCAGGGCAATACAAGGCGCTTTTGAACAAGGACCGCTTGAACCGGAACTATCGGAAACAGGTTCAATTTCCGTTATTGTCCCGACAATTTGCGCGGTTCCGGGAGATACATTGGATTTATTCAATGTTTTGTTTTCTTTCGGTGAAGAGCATTGAAAGGAAAGCAGCAAGAATGTAAAACTCAAAATTGCTGAAATAGATTTTATACTGTTCATAAGCCTCTCACTGATTGTTGTTAAATTATGGGCAGTTTTATAAAGAATTTGCCTTGATTTTATTTCAACTGGTGTTTGCAAATTAGAAAAGATTATTGGAGTATACTTGCACTATTGACGCAATTATTAGTACATATTGCGCATAGAGTATTAATATTTAGTAAACCGTGTTAAGTATTAATAAACCGAATAATTAATTTTGCTAATAGGTGATTAGATATTTTTAGTATATTCGGAAGGACTTACCCCGAATTGTTTTTTAAAAGATCTTGAAAAATACGACTGATCATTAAATCCGACCTTAAAACAAATTTCGGTTACATTCCCGGCATTTTGTTTTAAAAGATCCGCCGCACGTTGCAGACGTAATGAGCGAATTAATTGTCCTGCTGGCTGATCGACAAGAGCATTAAGTTTTCTGTTAAGCTGGGAAGCACTCATATTAACTTCACATGCAAGTTGTTCAGGAGTAAATTTTTCATTTTCAATATTAGTTTCAATTGTTTTAATCACTTTCTGAAGAAATTCTTGATCGGCAGAAACCGCGGATACATCGGAAGGTTTTATTATAGTCGCTTTGCTAAACCGCTTTCTTAACTGTTCCCTTTGATAAATTAAATTTTTAACTCTAACTTGAAGTTCTTTTGCACTGAACGGTTTGGTAATATAAGCATCGATTCCTGTTTCCAGCCCTTCAATTTTATCATCAAGATCGGCTCTTGCAGTAAGCATAATAATCGGGATATGGCTTGTCTTTTCATCTCTTCTTATTTCTTTGCTGAATTCATAGCCGTTCATTTTAGGCATCATTAAGTCGGTTATAATTAAATCGGGAATCTCATCTTTTGCTTTTGAAATTCCGGCTTCTCCGTTTGAAGCTTCAATAACTCTATTATCAGGTTCAATCTGTTCACGTATATAAGCTCTCACATCGGCATTGTCTTCAACTATTAGAATAATTCTTTGTGATGGACCGGATGCCGGAAACGGTATACCGGATAAATTGATTTGATCATTTTCTTTAATTTCATCTTGGGGTAGGGAAGAGGCTTTAGCAGGGATTTCGACTAACTGTTCTTTACTAAGATTCATATCTCCAAGTGGAAGGGTTATAATAAATTCCGAACCCTTGCCAATTTTACTGTTGACTGTTATTTTCCCTTTATGCAGTTCAATTAATTCCTTTGTAAGCGATAACCCTATTCCCGTTCCTTCGTATTCACGGGTGCTTGTGTTATCCACCTGGAAAAACCGATTAAAAATATTTTTAATTCGATCCTCAGGGATTCCTATCCCGCTATCTATAATTTTAATTTCCACAAATGAACCGGATAATTTCAGCGAGACTTTTATTTCGCCTCCGCCGGAAGTAAACTTGAATGCATTCGAAACAAGATTATAAAATATTTTTTCCATTTTATCCGGTTCATACACTACCGGTATGTTTTCATATTCAGAATCGAATTTCAATGTAATTTTTTTAGATTTTGCGATCGATTCAAATGAGTAAAACAAACTTTTTAGAAAGGAAACTATATTATGCTGTTCGGCTTTTAGCTCCATGCTTCCTGCTTCTATCTTTGAAATATCAAGCAGCTGATTTATTAAAGTAAGAAGCCGGTTTGCATTCCGGTTGGCTACTTGCAGTTTTCCTTTCTCTTTCACTTCAATTTTTGAAGACATAACACTATCAATCTGGCCGAGTATTAATGTAAGCGGTGTACGGAATTCGTGGGAGATATTAGCAAAGAATTGAGATTTTAATTGATCGAGTTCTTTCAACTTCCCATATTCGATAAGTTCCAACTCCAGTGTATGCTTTTTGTTTAATCGTTTTAGTTCATTTCGCCTGATCAAAAACAATAATCCAAGGAAAATTAAAGCATACAAAACATAAGACCACCATGAAAAGTACCAAGGTGAAAGTATAGTAAAAGCGAAAACATCTTCTTTACCGATATTGCCGTAAATATTTTTTGATCTTAAATGAAATTTATATTGACCTCCTGAAAGATTAGTATATTCTTTTTGTAACGCCGGAGTCCACGGCGACCAATCTTTATTCTCACCTTCAAGATAATATTGGTATAAATTTGATCCCGGTTTATCATAACTCGTTGCCGTAAATTGAAATAGAATATCATTTTTATCAAATGGAAAAATATTTTGTTTTGTTGATATCTTGCCTGCAGCACCGTTGTAGATTAATGAATCTTGATCGATAAAAACTTTGCGAATAATTGTTGAAAAGCTTTTGTTATAATTAATACTTATTGCAGGATTAAACCGGATTAAACCTTCTTCCGTACTAATCCATAAAAAATCCTTTTTAATTCCGGGATCGTAATCGTCATAGATAGTGAAAACATTGCTTAAGTCAAGTCTTCCGAATACTGGTTCAGGCTGCCACACGTATTTGCCGTCCTTTTGCATAACTGCTTTCCCAAATTCATTGCCGTTCGAAGTTTTAGTTAAAATCCAGTAATTGCCTTTATGATCTTTTTCTATTTGTTCTATGAACCGGGGTGATTCGACAAAATCTTTTCCCAGCGATGAATCAGGCTGAATTTTTTTTAATTTTTTATCAAATCTAAATAGCCCTTTATCCGTTGTGAAAAGAGTTTTACCATCAATAGATATAATATTGTACCTATTACCCGGTAAGCCATTCGGTTTATTATAGCGCTCGAGTTTTATTTTTGTGTTTTTATTCATTGAAAATAAATTTCCCGATTCACTTACTACATGAACAACTCCTTCATAAAAAGTTTGGATCCATAAGCTGCCGTCACTATCTTCGATGAGAGAAGACATTTCATTGCCAATGATTGAAGTATCTTTTAGTAATTGAAGATTGCCGTTATTGTACTTCATTATTGCCAGTCCGATTCTATACATTACATAAACGATATTTGAATTCAATTTAGATTGATATAAATATGGAGTTTCGAAGCTGAAAATTTTTTTTACGGTATTGTTTGTATCTATTTTACATATCGAATTATTTGTGGCGGAGAAAAGAGTATTACCGATTGAAATAAAATTACTTCCGCTTGAAGTATTATCCCCAAGTGGTTTAAACATTGAAGAAGATTCATCAAGATAGAACAATCCTAAAGAATTTGCTGCATAGAGTCTGTTGTTAAATCTATATAATGACGATATATATGCGGTGCCGGTATTGCTTTCCGGAATAAGTGAAAAAGGTGAGGAAATTTCAATACGAGAAATTCCATCGTTCATAGCTAACCACAATCCGCCCTGGTTATCCTGGAAGACATCGTAAACGACATCCAAATGAAGCCCGGATTCCGAATTTAGTATTTTTAAAAGATGTCCTCCGCTATTTATAATTGCAACACCACCTCTCCTGGTAGCCAATGCAATGCTTCCATCATTTAATATACAGGCGTTATAGATCCGGTTTCTGACAAAGAACGAATCGGCTTCGGTTTTAAATTGGGAAACTTTATATCTATCATATAGAAACAGACCGTTCTGATCTGTTGTAATCAGAATTTTATTTTTAAGAGGAAGCACATCGTAAACACCAATAGATTCAAATGCTCTGCCACCTGGAATAAGTTTTAATGAATTTCCAACAATTTTCAACAGACCTCTTCCGGCATCCCTTACAAAAACTTCGTCTCCAATTTTATAAAGTCTGAATGCGCGCGCAGAATCGATAACATCTATCTTACTTCCATCCCAGCGGAAAATTTTATCGCGGGTTTTATAAAAAACTCCATGCGATGAGGTAACAACATCCCACACATCGCCAAATTCTTTATGCTTGTTATTGAGATATTTCAGAAGTGAAACGAACCTCATTTTCCCGGATGAGTCCGGAGCGAGATAGCCAAAATCGGATGAGGCGGCAACAAAAATCTTCCCTGTTTTATAAACAGATAGTGATCGAACAATGGAATTATTAGGAATTTTTATTAATCGCCAGGATGAACCGTCATATTCAAGAATACCATCGGTGTTACCAAAATACATCACGCCTCTTTGGTCCTGGTTTACACACCAGTTTTGATTGCTCGCTTTATAAACTTTTGAACTATAGTACTTTATAAAAGGCTGACCTAATTCTTTATTTTTCAAGAATGAAGTTTGACTCCTCAGATTTGAAAAATTGAAGAAAAGAAGAGAGGATAAAAGAGCTATAAAATATTTTTTTGAAATCATTTTTTAATTCAAAAATATTCTATTATAATCCGGGGGAACTTGTAGACTATTATAATCAAAAGAAAAGTAATTATGGTTAAAGATATTATTTAATTTATTTCTTTATTTCCTCTCAAGCAAGGGAACAGATCACTTGGAAGAGAACATTTTATTTGATTTTTCGATGGATTTTTTCTGAATCAGCCTGATTTTTAAAAATTAATTCAGTAATTGCCCAGGTTTTTGTATTTTTGACAGCATTAAAAAAACGATTATTGTTTAAGATTTTGTTGTTTTTAGAACATTTAATTTCAGAATATGTATGTTCTTTGTTATAATTATTACTCGGAGAGATGCTAGAGTGGTTGAATAGGCTGGTCTCGAAAACCAGTGTGGTACTTGTTGCCACCCAGGGTTCGAATCCCTGTCTCTCCGCCAACCTACGCCAAGGCTTCGGTTGGCAGGCCAATTAATTAAGGGTTAATTTTCGAAGCTTATATGTAGGAAGACTTCAATTGGTTACAACAGTTTATAATAAAAAGTAGAGTTCAATAACATTCATATTCTTAAATCTTAAGAGGGGAATAATTATGTGGTACGTATATATTTTAAAAAGCATTAATAAAAATTATATTTATATTGGTTCAACAGATGATTTTAAAAGAAGACTTATAGAACATAATGAGGGCAAGTCCGAATCAACCACTCCATATAAACCTTTTGAATTAAATGCTTATGTAGCTGTGAAAACTGAAAAGAGAGCAAGAGAACTGGAAAAGTATTTTAAAACCGGATCCGGAAAAGCAATTCTCAAAAAGAGAATTTTAGTCGACGAAGCTTTAGCGTAGTCGACTTTAGCTGACGAAGCTTTAGCATAGTCAGTTTTAAATAACAAAGTTTTAACGTAGTTAGCCCCTGTCTCTCCGCTTACCAACCAAAAGTCTACTTGCCAAAGCTTAAACGAAGTATGAAAGATTACTAAAAAAATAATTATATCCATTTCGATTATTATTCTAATCTTCCTTCATTCAAATATTCCATGAATATATATCAAAGTCTAAAATAAAGGATTAAAAAGTCTATCTAAATTCTGCAAGAGTCATTTTTTATTTTGAGTGCATAAAATTCTACCCGATTTTCAAATTGAAACTATATTATAGCTCCAATGTATCTTATAACTCCCAAATTGAAGTAAATTTTAAAGGAGTTTCACTCTATTTAAAAAATTTTGAACTGTAGTGCTTAGGATTATTTTATTTACTATATTACATTAAAATATTTCTTGATATTATTCAAAGAGTAATTTAGATTTCACATATAATAAAATCGTAAGGGGAAACTTATGAGACTTCTTTTTAAACTTATCCTGATAATACTAATTCCAATTAGTATTTATTCCCAGAATGTGATTATAATTGTAATGGATGGAGCAAGATACACTGAAACATTTGGGGCAGAAGACCCTAATATGTTTATTCCTCATCTTTGGAATGATCTTAAACCGCTTGGTACTTTATTTACGAATTTTAGAAATGAAGGCTATACCGAAACTGTTCCCGGCCATTCTTCGATTCTCACCGGGACATGGCAGCATATTGCAAATAACGGAAGCGAACGTCCCACCAAACCGACATTATTCGAATATTTTAGAAAGGAATATGGCGTACCGGAATCCGAAAATTATGTTGTAGCAGGGAAGTATAAATTAAATGTTTTAAGCTACAGTACTGATTCGGATTATGGTTCCGATTATAGAGCTTCATACATTGCCAGTGATATAGAAGATAATCAGGTCTTTTCAAACGTTTCTACCGTTATGAATACCTATCATCCTAGATTAATGATAATTAATTTCCCGAGTGTCGATAGGGAAGGGCACTCCGGGAATTGGGCTGAGTATACTGCTGCAATAACAGTTGCAGACAGCTTGATATACGAAATCTGGCAACAAGTTGAATCGGATGGTTTTTATAAAGATAGTACGACTGTATTTATAACCAATGATCACGGAAGACACGATGATGCACACGGAGGTTTTCAAAACCACGGTGATAATTGCGAAGGCTGCCAGCATATAATGATGCTTGCTTTAGGAAAAGATGTACAACAGGATGCCGTAATTACTCAAACAAAATACCAGATCGACATTGCTCCTACAGTAGGCCAATTATTATCATTCGATACACCCAAAGCTGATGGCGGCTACTTATTTGTTATAACAGGCATAAAAGATAAAGGAAATCCTAAAACCGGGTATGAGCTTTTTCAAAATTATCCGAATCCGTTTAATCCTACGACAATAATAAAATATTCCTTAAATCAAGCAGCTAATGTTGAAATACTTGTCCACGATATTTTAGGAAGGAAAGTTGCAACTTTAGTTGATGCGTACAAATTACCAGGTGTTTATCAGGAATATTTTGACGGCAGTAACTTATCTAGCGGAATTTACTTTTATCAATTAGCGGCAAATAATTTTGTTCAGACTAAAAAGTTCATTCTAATGAAATAAACTGGAGCGAGATTTTAAACGAGTGAGCATTTATTACTGCGCTTTCATGGGAAAAATAAATAACTTACTTAACAGTTTAATTGGAAAGGTGTAAAATGAGTACACTTTCAAAGCACTCGCTGCATTTTATTCTTTTTCTTTTCGCGTCTTTGCTTTTTGGCTGCGGCGTTACAAAAAATACATTTTACCTTCAGGGTATTAATATCGACGCCCCAATCAAGCAATTACCGGTGCACATTACCAACGGCCAGAAGGAAGGTTCGGTAACCATAACCCCGAAAATATCGATTAATGAAGTAAGGATAATTGACGGTAGAGTTTCCGAACATACGCCCGTTAATTCGGAAGGGATTTATCAGCTTGATACTGTTATAGTCAACGGGCATACTGCATATAGAGAATCATCAGCTGATCAATTTGCTTTTGAAGGCAATAACATGTCATGGAGCATGCCTGACTTAATGGTTGGGGCGGATCTTGACTATTGCCTCGGGAATCATATTGCACTTGCTCTTAGTATGGATTATTCTTCTACTCAATCCACTTCACTTTTAGGCTATAAAGCCGGTCTGGGTTTTTTTAGTCAGAAAGGTAAAGGCGCTTTTAGGGTTGATGTAGGAATGTCCTGGCAGGATGTTAATTTTGAAGCTTTCTCTGTTCTCAAGTCCCAGTACACTCCCTATGGAGGTACTGCAGATGCCCCCGTAATAATATTTTTCCGGGACATAAAAAAAGAAAATTATATGAACCCTTACATTTCAATAACTTATAATACCTGCTTCCCGGACAATGCTGTAAATTTTGTGGTGGCGCTTGGTTATTTTTCGCAAACTTTGTACGACTTCCAGCCGGAAAAAGTTAATACTCTGTATTACCCCGCTTCAAGTACTACAATAAATGAAGATCTAAGAGGAAACGGTTCTGCAACTTTTATAGATTTTACTCCCGGAGTATATTTTGATTTAAATGAATCAATGCGGATTACTGCAGGTGTAAAAATTCTAAAGGAAACCTCGATGGAATCGATTTCAAAATCTCTATTTGTAAATCCGGTTGTACAGCTTGATATGCACTTCTAATATTGGCAACCTTCGAGGTTTGCACATTGCTAAATGAAGTGCAACCTCGAAGGTTACTTTTTTTTATTTTAATAATATCATTTTCTTGATCGAACTAAAATTCTTTCCATCACTTCCTTGAGCTTCAAGCCGATAAAAATAAACACCGCTTGTAAGGTTCGAACCATTAAAGTTTACCGTATGTTCA